>SKGH01000065.1 GCA_007117575.1 Candidatus Kaiserbacteria bacterium
ATGCCGGCTTTAAACTGGTAACAGCCGGCGGTAACACTGAAGCATGGACAAGCGCTAAAAAGTTCTTCTTCAACGCCATCATAGGCCTGATCATTCTACTGGCAGCTTGGGTGATAGTGGATACCATTATAAAAGCCGTAGCCGGTACAGAGCTGGGTGTATGGAACCGTATAGAAGATGAGTGCGCGAGGGAGTCAGTGCCGGTGGGGCAGATGAGGCCCAGAGGGGAGTTGCAAGTTGCTGAGTCAGATGCTGACCGTGGTGATTTGGGTACGGGCTGGGAACGTATGGGTAGGTAGCGGTAGTAGCGGTAGCGGTAGCGGTAGTGGTAGTGGTGGTAGTGGTGGTAGTGGTGGTATAGGCTTGGCTGGTTTTGATGTTTACAATAGTTCCGGTCAGCGTGTTAATCAGGCATGTGAGCCAGTTGCGGGTCCGGCACAACCTAATCATACCCAAAGATGGCCTCGACCCATAAGATTTGTAGACGAGAATAACCAAATAGTAAGTAGCATAAATGCCGGCGACACTGTAATTTTAGATTTCAAGGCAAATATTGAAGCTTTTGGTAGGACACCGAATTCAGAAGAGATCGTGCCGTTACCCGGAACCGTAAGAGGTACTCCTTGTTGTAGGGTAACATCAGGTGGTGAAATCTGGTATGTAGATACTGTAGGATTACATGGTGGTGGGCCATTAACTTCTCCATTTCACTTAGCCTCGTTAGCTATTGGCACTGAGTTGTCGTTGCAAAAAGAGGTTGGACCACTGTATGAAAATACAACATTCACGGTGGATTGTGGTGTTCATACTCCTGGAGGTGGAATAGAAAATCGTCAGTTTACTATCCTTGTTGAATAATCTTACAAAGACTGTTGTCCTTTTGATTTTATAAATTGTATGGTTGATTTTTAATTATTTAAACCAAGGGTTGCCACCTAGGTGCCATATGGAGACTGAGTTGATGCCGTGGCTTTTAACAAGGTTTATTTTTTCTTGCATGCTAATACTGTCTTGATATACGTAGAATATGCCACTTTGCCTCCAAGTCATTTCCGCGGAACGTTCGTCGCGGTTGGCTTTGTCGAAACCGGGCTTGTTGGCTATTTGTTCAAATGTCAAGATTGATATATCGTGCCTACCGCGTCTGCCTTCGTAGCCGTAGGAGGGTATACCTATAGTTAGCTTGTCTTTGGGGTATCTATTGCTTATCCAAGAAATAACCTCACTAAGCCAGTCAAGGGGAGCTACAGGATTGCCTGAACCATGATCAAACTGGTAGTCATAGCCCATGACTACCATGTGGTCTGCCGGTAAGTTAACAAAGTCTTCATATCGCCATAAGTACCAGTTTTCTTCCGTTCTGTTGCTTACAGGCGGTCCGACTATCATCAGCTTTTTATTTTGGTTATGTAGAGCATTACCTAACTCGGTCACAAACTTCTTAAAATCGGCATAGCTTTGAGTGTCCCAGTTGCCAAAATCTTCGAAGTTTAATTCTATGCCGGTAAGGTTGTATTTGGATACAAAATCAACTAAGTCAGTTATTGCTTTACCATCGTTAAGAGCAGTAGCCAAAAAGCTCTTCATGTCGTTTGCGTCTGCCGAAGATACGGTAATGAATTGTTGGTTAGAGTATCGTTTTATTTTGTTTACAAAATCGGGAGAGTATCCGTTGCAACCAACCTCAGCCTGTCTAAGCAAGGTTAGTGATCCGCCGTTAATGGTGAAAAATTCCGGTTTCAGTATATCTATATGTCTTCCGTCGGAAAATTCTTGCGTTGCGTTGCAGGCCGGTTCTCCCGGGTATATCCACGCCATCACTGTTGGTGAGTGATAATTTAAAGGTGGAGTTGCTATGGGTTCGCGACTTTCAATGCTTGAGTTTTGGTTTCCTGGGGGCGTTGTGTTTTTTGATTCGGGCTCTAAATCGTTCATGGGTATGGTGACTATGTCTTCTTCTTTAAAGGAAAATTTTTGCTCTATGTCTTTCTCTGCCGGCTGGTCATTTTCTTGTGTGGTCAACATTTCTTTTTCTTTAGAAGTGTCTACCTGAGCCGGTTCTTCTTTAACTGAAGTCAGTATTAATAATGACAAAAGTATGATAGATAGGGTTAGGGCTATGATCAAGAATGTTTTGAATAATTTAGTATGCATGACTGTGTGTAGTTAGACTGGTATGGTTCTTTTATAATTAAAAACAATATTTAATTGTGTCAATTAGGCGTTACTTGTTGGTTGGGTTGGCGTTATGGTCCCTTTTTGTTTAATAAAGACACCTTGACGTTCCCATTTTTGCCAAGTCAGTTCTTTTTTACGCAGGTAACCCCAAAGAGCACGGAAAAGAGCATTGGTCTCCACTATTGTGGTGATATAGAACAGTAGCCAACCGATTGGTGCTAAGAGTAGAAATGATAAAGTTTTTTCACGATGTTCGTCAAACATGACCTGTACTATAAACATAGAACTCACTACCACCATACCGGAAATAAGAGGAGTGAAGTCTCCGGTAGTAAATGAGAATATATATAAGAATGTTAAAAACAACAATTCAAGAGATAGTTGTACTTCGCCAAAGATTGCCAGAGGCAACACTATCCAAGACAGTATTTTGTTGTGTTCCGGTTTAGTGCTGAAAAACAGGTTTCTATGTTCAGCAAAGGTTTCAAAGCGACCTCTTTTCCAACGCAGTCTTTGTTTCATTAAACCTGTCAGGGTGGTGGCTCCCTCGGTGTATACAAGCGCGTCAGACGCGTAAACAATCGACATACCGGCCGCCTGTATTCTTACTGACAATTCAATATCTTCAGTTATGTTGGTTGTACTATATGGCCCTATTTTCGCGAACACTTCACGCCGAAAAGCACCTGCCGCGCCACCTATAATGTATATAGTGTTGACTAAAGAATCTGCTTTTTTAAAGTAGAAGGAAAATAAGAATTCTAAATATTGAACCACTCCCAGTATTGTATTGGTATTACCTATTTTTACATTTCCAACCGCAGCCATCACTTTAGGATCCTTAAAATGGTTTACAAAGTTTTGTATAGTATCAGGCGGTACATAACAGTCTGCGTCTATTGATATGATTATGTCTCCGGTGGCGTTACTGAGACCGGTGTTTAGGGCGTGACCCTTGCCTTGAGTGCTTTCGTGAAGATATTTGACTGTAATATGTTCTTTCGAAGGTACATGACACTCTTTTTTTATATGTTGGTCTATTAATTCATTGACTTTTTTCGCGGTGTTGTCTGTAGAGGCATTGTCTACTATCAATATTTCAGTGTTTTTATAAGTACTTTTTAACAACGCTTTGGTGGTTGTGATTATGCCAACTTCTTCATTCCACGCCGGAACGATGACACTTACTTTCGGTCGGTAAGTGAGATTTTTCTCTTTCTTTCTAATGTCACCGATCCTTTTTTGATGCCTTACTTCATTCCATGGACTAATAAACATGTATATGAAATATTTTGTCAGGAGAACAGAAGCAAAAAAGATTATTATCATTCTTAACCAACCGTATTGATCGGTTTCGGTTGGAGTTTTTAAAAACGCAGCAAGTAATATGGCAATTAGAATACCGTAAAGGGCTAAGTAAACGATTATTTTTTTGTATTGTGGGTCATTTAACATGTGACATTTAAAATATGTTTACAGGTTCAAGTAAGCATCAACTAATTTAGCCATAACATTTGAAACAATTATCAGTGTTATAAACAAAGCTACTATTTTATATGTTGGTGTTGCTATACTTTGCCATGCATAAAAACCGATAACCAAAGTCACTAAGTTTATACCAGTTAAGATCAATGTATTATTTATTCTTTTTAAAAAATCTTTACTCATTGATTTGTATTATTTTTATAAATATTTTTAGGAACTTAACCAGAAAAACACCCATTTTGTATGGCTGTAATTTAACTGACGAATTGCTTACGCAGTCAAATTTATTTGGTATTTAATAAAAAGAGCGGAAGAGGTTGGTAAAGTTGGCTGTATTGTTTCTAGAATGATTAACAGGTTTGTTAATCAGTATCAATCACGACCATATTTTTTAGATATACTTTAGTCTTGAAATCGACGCTCAGTATATCACAAAAATCTTTAATAAAAGAACTCCATCAATTACAATTACTATAACATATAATAAAAAAAAGTACAGACCACTGTTAGTAACCCCTCACACCTGTGAACATCTCCCTTGCACTTCGTCAACCACCCTGTCACAATACTATCCATACAAACATAAACCATCTCCCACCACACAGAGTATGGTATGTCACTAACTAAACAAGAAATCAACTCTAGGATGCTAGAGCTTCGTAACCTGAGAAAGTTGTATAAAGAACAACGTCTTCAGAATATTAA
>SKGH01000054.1 GCA_007117575.1 Candidatus Kaiserbacteria bacterium
ATATTTTTAGCCACTCCGGACCTCGATGAGACTCCAAACAGTTTCTAACGTAACAAACCAAAAAATGTTTTAGTCAGTCACGAAAGAATATAAATGATCACGGAAACCGGGGCTGGGTCAGTGCCTCGAACTTCATCAGAAACGCGTAAGTCATGGAATCAAAAATAAATTGCATATATTTTTACTTTTTGCTAGTATGGAAAGCAAATGGAATTCATATATTCGTTCATAATGCCTGTGTTGCCGTACATACAGATAATTCTGTCTGTACTTTTGGTTAGTGCGGTTTTACTTCAACAGCGCGGTTCAAGCTTAGGTGGCGCTTTCGGTAGCGACAACTTCAGTGCTACGTTTCATAAACGCAGAGGCAGTGAGCTTTTTCTATTCCGATTTACCATTGTAGTGGGAGTCTTATTCGTATTAGCTTCAATATTAAGCATTACTTTCTAGTCTGTTAATGATTATTTAGTTTATACTGCATTTTATATTTTATATAAAATAAATAATACAGACCGAAGGTTATAGGGATTAAAACGTAGATGTGAATATTAATTTTTGACTCTATGATTTTGAATTATAATACACATAAAAATCACAACCTCCCCGAGCGGGGTTTTTAATAAATTTTTGAAAATGCAGTTGTCTAATTTAAACTCTTGCCATATACAGTATATATACTTTAGTCATTTTAAATTATTTAGTTAATTCAAAATTACAAATTACTTCAAGTAAGTTAATTACTACATGATTCAAAAGCCATGAAAAGTGATGATAATAAATTAAATTTGATTGACAGATACTTTGCCTTCATTGATCGCCGAGGTATTTTCGATAAGTTATTATTTTATATAGCGACAATTGCCTTTGCCATAGCTTCTTTCCAACTTATATTGACCGTCAATGCCGAATATATCGTCACGGAACCGGCCCGCGGAGGTGTATTGGTTGAAGGTATAATAGGAACTCCACGGTTTGTAAATCCCGTACTAGCTATCACCCAAGCAGACATGGACACGGCTTCTTTAGTATTCAGTGGGCTGATGCGTATTGATGAGAAAGGAAATTTAGTACCGGACGTGGCTGAATCAATACAAATTTCTGAGGATGGTACAACCTATAACGTGCAAATTCGTAGAGATATTCTATTTCATGACGGTAACCCTTTAACCGCTTCAGATTTTGCCTTTACCATTGCTTTAATACAAGACCCTGACCTTAAAAGTCCCTTACGTGGAGAGTGGAATGATGTAGATGTAGAAATTATCAATGACTACGAAATTCAAATAACCTTAGACGAACCCCATGTACCTTTTATGGAAAACCTTACAGTAGGTATACTGCAAAGAGCATTATGGAGTGAGCTTCCAATAGAGCAAATACCCTTTAGTCATCACAATACCGAATCTATAGGCACGGGACCGTATCAAATAAGCGATTCCTTACGCTCATCATCAGGACTGATTAAAGCTTTTCGTCTCACGCCTCACCCATACTCCCCACAAGCCAGAGCTAAGATTTCCACCATAGTACTACAGTTTTATCAGAACGAGAATGAGATCCTAAAGGCACTGAATGATAAAAAAATAAGTAGTTCGCCCAGCTTATCAGCTAAAGTGGCCACTAATGTCAATACCGACCATTACGATATTATAAAACACCCCCTACCTCGTACTTTCGGGATTTTTCTTAACCAAAACCGGTCTGCCTCACTACGTGACCAGTCGGTTCGCAGAGCTCTTTCTGAAGTAATCGACCGCAATATTCTGGTTGAAAAAATACTACACTCAAACGGAATCCCCATACACTCACCTATACCTCCGGACTTTCTTGCTGTAGAATCTCCTAGTCTTACTGAATACCCGGAGACAAAAACTTCCACAACCACAACTGAAAATAGACAAGATATAGCCAGTCAACATCTTAGAAATGGTGGTTGGTCAAAAACAGAAGACAATACATGGAAAAAAGAGATAGATGAACAAGATGTTGAGATCCATATTTCATTAGTGACAGCTAATAATCCAATGTTTGAAGCTGTAGCCAGTTATATTGCCGAACAATGGGAATCTATAGGTATAAAAGTAACCATCACACAATACGAAGAAGCTGACTTGGTACAAAGTATACTGAGACCGCGTGATTTTGAGGCAGTCTTGTATGGTGCGGATATTAAACGTGGTATTGACCTTTATCCTTTTTGGCATTCATCTCAAAAAAGTGACCCCGGTTTAAATATCGCGCAATACACAAACATTGACGCAGACTCATTGCTTGAAAAGATAGGTACACAAACCGACACTTCCGACCGAGAAAAAATGATAAGAGAATTTGAACAACTGATAATCACTGAGCTACCGGCAATCTTTTTATTCGCGGCTACTTTTACGCACGTAATAGATAAAGACATACACACCAGCGACTTTAGAAGATTGGGTAAGCCGAGTGATCGGTTCGCCAATATTCACGAGTGGCACGTTAATTCAAAGAGAGTATGGCCTATTTTTATCGATACAGAAAATTACCGTTAGCAAGTAAATTTTTTAAAATTAATAAACAACAGTTATTATCTAACAAACTTGTGGAGAAAAATTAAGGAATATGTGTAATAACTGATCACATTTAAACAAAATTATTTTCATACTATTAAAAATTAGTAATATAAATTTATGAACAACACAGAACCAAATAATGGTAACAGAAATAATTCCCAGACGAGACGTGATACAAACAGAAATAATGTTTCCAGAAACAGACCGTCAGGAAGAAATACCAACCATGCAAATAACCATACAAACAGAAACGTTAACCGCCAAAATACTCGCACCATAGCTGTTAGCAGTAACAATAAGCGCACAAACAGCAGACCGGTAAGAAGTAACAACAGTCGACGAAGAAGTAGGAATTCACGCAGACCAAGCACTGCTCCGGTCTTAACTCATCGCCTTAGTACCACCTCTGACAGAGACGTGCGTATACCTGAAATAACTGACGAAGATACAGTAAGAGTTATACCCATTGCAGGCGTGGAGGAAATAGGTCGAAACATGACTTTGGTTGAGACCAAAGACGACCTGATCATCTTCGACATAGGATTCCAATTTGTGTCACCGGAAAGTAATGCTCCCGGAATAAATTACATACTACCTAATACTCAGTACGTAGAAGAGCGTAAACATAAACTACGCGCCTTAGTGGTGACCCATGCCCACTTAGATCACATTGGGGGCATACCTTACGTTATGGAACGTATTGGTAATCCGCCCATATATACCCAATACCTTACTTCTCTCATGATACAAAAAAGACAGGAAGAATTTCCTCATCTGGATCCTGTTAATATAAACGTTATCAAAGAAGGAGAATCATTTACTATCGGTAATACAAAGATTAAAACTTTTCCCGTCACCCACTCTATTCCTGACTGTATGGGTGTGTCCGTGGAGACGAAACATGGCAACATTGTGATAACCGGTGACTTGAAAGTAGACCATCAAGACGGAGAACCTGTATTGGAAGAAAAAGAAGTTTGGCAAAAAATAGGCGAAGATAATAACTTACTTTTAGTCTGTGACTCTACAAACGCCGACCGTGATGGTTGGTCAGCACCTGAAGGTGAAGTATTTCACAATCTGGAACAGATAATACGCAACACCAATAGCCGGTTAGTTATCGGTACTTTTGCCTCACAGTTTGACAGACTTTTTAACATCATTCACGTTTGTGAAGAAGTTGGCAAAAAGGTGGTACTGGAAGGTCGAAGTATTAAAACAAATATAGAAATAGCCACTACTGCCGAACTACTAAAAGTCAAACCTGATACTTTTATCAACGCTTACGACATGCCTAACTACCCCAGCGACAGAATAGTCATTCTTTCAACCGGTGCTCAGGGTGAAGAATTTGCCGCCCTGATGAGGATGGCTACGGGCAATCATAAATCTGTCACTTTAAACGAAAGAGACACCATAGTGTTATCATCATCGGTTATTCCGGGCAACGAGATTGCCGTTCAAAAACTCAAAGACAACCTTTACCGTAACAACGTGCGAGTAATTAACTATCGCTCGGCAACTGTCCACTCTTCCGGTCATGGAAACATGAACGAACTTATTTGGATCAATAAAACTGTAAAGCCTAAATTTTTACTCCCCGTTCATGGACACCATTCACACCTAAAAAGTCACATGTTCGTTGCCATTGAAAACGGCTTTCCGCGTGAAAATATAGTGGTACCTGATAATGGCAGTATCATTGATATAATAAATGGCAATGAAATTGTGGTTCAAAAAGAAAAGGCTCCGAACGAACTGGTGATGGTCGATGGTTTTTCCGTTGGTGCCAAGCAAGAAGTGGTATTACGTGACCGACAGTCATTAGCCGAAGATGGCATGTTTGTTATTATCGCGACTGTAAATAGCAGAACCGGCCGACTACGCAAATCGCCTGACATTATTTCTCGAGGTTTTGTTTACTTAAGAGAAAACCAACAACTTTTAGCCGAAGCCAGGGTATTGATCAAAAAAACGGTTGAAAAACAAACTGCCAGAATGAACCCTATAGACCTTGATCTGGTAAAAGACGAGTTGGCAGACACTATCAGTGGCTTCTTAATGCAAAAGACCAGTAAATCTCCAATGGTCATACCTGTTCTTATAGGTATATAAATATACCTACTCTATACAGTCTAAAAACCCACCACAACTGTCAGGTGGGTTTTTAGAAACCGTTTTTAAATATCTTTAATCATTGTCTGAGGTAACCGTGAACTTAGAAACTGTTTGAAGTCTCACCACAAAGCTTACTTCGTTATGGTCGCTCTGCTTTCTAAGAATACGTCTTACAAACAACATATATTGAAACCGGTTCAAGATTGTTTCGGGTCTTCGTGTCTACTCACTCAGGACCTCGATGAGACCTCAAACAGTTTCTTAGACCTAAACGATAGCGTCTAAGATGTCCACGAAACAAAAAGTCTTATTGCTTTATAATTGCTACAATATCAATCATGAGTTTGTATTTATATCGTCACCGATTATTGCGCACCATTTATCCGGAAACCATCAGCTTTTGGTCCATCTATCCCCTATCCATTCTTTTTGTACTACATACTTTTTTGGTTGTATATGTAAATTCCACCTACATGGAGCAATATATTTCACCCGAATTGGTGGGTATGCTTTTTTTTATTGGTTCAGCTATAGCCATAATCGCCTTTCTATCAATAAGCTATGTCCTTAGAGCAATAGGTAACTTAGCCTTATCTACCATATTAGCACTCGTCAATTTAACCGCTTTATTAACTTTAGGTTACACCACCTATGCACCTCTCGCTATCGGCGCGTTTCTGGTCTTTTTAGTGGCAAACCCACTGATTTTTTTATGCCTAGATATATTCACAGAATCCCTTATCGGAGACGATGAATCCAACACCGGAAAAAAACGTGGTCTAATACTTACTCTCATGGCATCAGCCAGTGTTTTGGGCACCATTCTGATGGGTACAATCGCGGGCGACGATACCGATCTTTCGTTTGTATATTATACCGCTGCCGGTATTTTTATATTATTTTTATTATTTCTACGTACTCGTTTTTATTCTTTTAAAGACCCCGAATACAAAATAAAAAAAGTCCGCAATAGCATAAAAGATATCTGGTCTTACCGCGATATGCGGTACGTTGTAATATCTCACTTACTATTGCAGATATTTTACACTTGGATGGTCATATATTTCCCCATGTATTTAGTCAGGGAAATCGGTATGAGTTGGAATGAAATAAGTATTGTAATTGCAATCGGTCTTTTGGCTTTTGTAATATTTGAAAGTCCTATAGGCTACATTGCTGACCAATACGTAGGAGAAAAAGAGATGATGGCTATGGGTTTCTTAGTCTTAGCCATTACTTCGTCTTGGATATCGTTTTTAATCAGCAGTGCGGTAATTGCTTGGGTGGTACTGATGTTTATATCTCGTATCGGAGCCTCATTAGTGGAAGCAACCACGGAAAGTTATTTTTTTAAAAAAATAAAAGGCGGAGATTCTGATGCTATCAGTTTCTTCAGACTGCTTAGACCCCTATCAAACATGTTGGGTGCTTTAACCGCCAGTATCACCTTACTTTTTTTACCCTTTAACCTTATGTTCATTGTCCTTGGAATAATGATGATACCGGGTATTTTTATCTCTTGGCAGATCAACGATACTAAATGAAATAACCCAACCTTACGAGAAATATTTTGCCCATAAATATTGATTAGCTGATCCTATATATAACGTCTTTTCTCTCCACCACCACATCCCAACTTCGCCTTAGCGCTTCATTATATAAATGTTTATTAGGATTAAAACAGATAGCTTTTGTTACAACCTCTAACAACGGAATATCCGCCTCAGTGTCACCAACCGCTAAAGAACGCTCTCTTAAAACGGGATATTTATCAAAAACTCGGTTAGCTATCTTGGCCTTATTTTCTATCAAATAAACCTCATCGACAGTACCGGTAAACCGATCTGTAGGTCCGACGTCATACATACGACCATACACAACATCAAAACCGTACTCACGACAAAACGGGTCAAGTATCAATTTTGGAGACTGTGATATGGCCACCAAAAAATAACCTTGTTTCTTGAGTTTTAAGATGAGGTCTCTGGTATATGTGTACACTCTCTTACTCTGTTCATTTACCACAACCTCACCAAGTTCCACGAAGGTGGAGTAAGAAACTCCTTTTATATTTTTAAGAAATGCATCAACCAAACTTTCTATATAGTTTTCATAACTCCCTTCCCTTTTCTGCCACGCGTAATAAGCAGGTAAATAATGATCCTTAACATCTTCTGGAAAAACACCTTTTGCACTTAAAGAATTTACTAATTCAACCAACAAACTTGAACGAAAAACAGTACCGTCTATATCAAAAAAAGCCACCGGTCGTTTTTCTGATGAAAATGACATAATACAATTATATTAACACACCTTTAAACACCTTATTCTCTAAAAACGAAATATTTATCTAATGGCGTTAAAAAACATTTTTGCCAAACCACCCAAAGCTACTACGAATATAAAAGCAAACAAAATAGGACCTACCACACTCACCAACAAAAGACTGTATGATGTCAAAACTCCGGCCGTGATCCATAAAGGTGACACTTCAAACCTACCAATCACTAAACGTGCCAAAACCGCACCCGTTAAAACACCTACACATATCAAAGAAATAGCCAGCAACACAACCAAAAAAGCAAAAGCGATAATACCCAACAAAAGACCAAGAACGGTAGTAAGCATCACTAAACTGGCTAAAGTGCCGACGAACAATATCAAAAACCCGATTAAACCATTGACACCATAAGAAGGTATAGTATTTAAAACCAATCTCTGCAAACCACGAGGGCTAAACAAATAGGCTGTCCAAGCTGAGAAAAGCAAAACCAGTAAAGGTATTAAATTTCTCACTAAACGTTCGCGGTCATCCATGGTAGGAAGAGTGTTCTCAATAACATCACCTACCACTTCTGAACCGGCAGACCTTCTCACCGGTTTACCGCCGGTATGCCTTATATCGCCCCCAACAAACGCCTCACCCCCTAAAACCAGACCATCTTTAACCTTAACATCGACTGACTCATTAACAGCTCCGTTAATAGATAACTGATCTACCGTACCAAAAACCGAACCACTTACCTCACCCTCTATGGAGGCACGGCTGGTAAAAATAAACACATCGCCACCGATGGTGGCTGTAGGCTCTACTTTCAACATACCTCCAATCACGACCAGATCACCACCGACATCTCCTCTTATAACCACCTCGCCTGCCACTATACGCGCATCATCCCCCACTGAGCCATATAATTGAACATTCGTCGCCAAAGCTGATAGATCGTCACCAATTTCGCCATAAATTTCTATAGTACGACCGGCCGCAACCATATCATTTGCCACCTCTCCTTCCATACTCACCTTACCCAAAACTCCGGCAGACACATAATAGTGTCTATCAACAACCTCATCGCTCTTTATGGTCGCATCTCCGCCCACCCGAAGTACGGTTTCAGCACTTACCCCAACAGGAATGACAACCATTAAGCAAAGTAAAAAAATTGGCAACAAATACTTCATAAAGTAAGACTATAAGTAATATTTGCCATTTTGTCCACCCTCTTGATACTAAACTTTTCTCTAAGAAGTACCTTTGAATCATAATTATCTCATTAAAACCCAATAATTAGGGTATATTTTTAAATTTTGTAGCCATATTTCATACACACTCATGTCATTCATGTGTTCATGACTTACGAGTCCTGTGTTTATTAAATTCAAACTATCAACCTTTTTATTAAGACATTAAGACTATTCATAACCGGTTTAAAAAGATAATATTGTAATTGACAAAACAACTCTTACCACCTAACACAAATTACTATTTAATCACGATATAGCATGGAACATTCAGACATTCTTTTCTCACAATTGGCGATTCTGGGTATTCTGGGAGGCTCTTTGATACTGTTTGTGAAAGACCGCTGGCGATATGACGTAGTGGCGTTACTGGTCATGGTCGGAGTCGTTATGGTGGGTGCCCTACCTTACGATCAGGCTCTTGCCAATTTTGGTCATCCGGCGGTAATTATCGTAGCGGCAATGTTTGTAATGAGTCAAGCCTTAGTAAGGTCTGGTCTGGTAGACTCAACCATCGGCAAACTATCCTTCATGCACAAAAGACCGATACTGGCCCTTAGTTTATTGGTGATAATGGTTGCTTTCTTATCGGCGTTTGTAAACAACGTAGGAGCTTTGGCTATGGTAATGCCGATCGCCATCCAACTGGCTAAAAAAAGTAAAACTCCGGTTGCTTTATTTCTTTTACCCTTAGCTTTTGCTTCCCACTTGGGTGGTTTTATGACCCTCATAGGTACCCCCAGAAACCTCATCGTATCCGACTTCCGTTATCAAGAACTGGGTCAAGGTTATCAGATGTTTGATTTTTTCCATGTTGGTGGAGTTTTAGCTTTGTTGGGAGTATTGTTTCTAATACTTATAGCTTGGAGATTACTCCCCCGCAACGGACCAACTTCTCCTGAGACGTTTGAGGAGAAACACAAGTTTAATACCGAAGTTACGGTCACAGAGACGTCTAAAATATCTAAATACTCTGTTAAACAATTAAATAAATTTAATAAAGAAAACATATCGTTCAATAAATTATTCAGAAACAATACTGACTACCCCATAGACGAACATACCAAGTTCCTTCCCGGCGATCGTATTCTACTACTGGGAAACACTGATGCTTTAAACCAATTTATTGCCAAATACAGTTTGACGTTGTCTGGTATCAGATCACAAGAGTGGCATGTCACCAGCGCTGATGATCATGGTACGGTTGAAGGAGTAGTCACTCCCTATTCAGCCATCACCGGTAAAACTTGGAACGAGTTACCTATTCAAAATCGATACGGTACCAACTTCATTGCTTTCGCGAGACGTGGCCATGTCTTAAGCCAACCACTTGACTCAGCAACCATATGGCCGGGAGACGTCTTACTTTTTCAGGGACGAGTGCAATCTATAAAAGAAACTCTTAGTAAATTGGGTGTCCTCACCACAGATGAACACGAAATACCTCTCGGTCGCACCCGAACCATCTTAGCTACTCTCAGTATCATAATTGGCGCCATCACCTTGGCTTCTTTTAATATATTTCCTTTAGCCTTTATTTTTCTTATTGCCACCATACTTTTAGTCATATTTGACTTGGTATCTCTAAAACAAGCTTACGACAGTATTGACTTCTCGATCCTAATACTACTAGCAGGCATGCTTACACTGGGAGAAGCACTGCAACAAAGTGGAGCTGCGGGATATTTCGCTACCGCTCTTATGTCCTTAGATAACCTAGTCGCACCTATTGTGATTCTTTTTCTTATACTGATTTTCAGCATGATTTTATCAGATTTCATGAACGCCACTGCCTCAGTTGTAATAATGGCACCAATAGCCATTTTAATGGCAAACAACATGGAAGTGTCCATTGATCCCTTTTTAATGGTAGTTGCAATAGGGTCTTCTTGCGCCTTTTTAACACCGGTAGGTCACGAGTCTAACGCTCTGGTAATGCAGAAAGGTGGCTACAAATTTAAAGACTATCTGCGCATAGGACTACCGCTTGAGTTGTTGGTTTTGGCAACATCTGTACCATTAGTGCTATACTTTTGGCCACTTTAGACTCAACAACTCTCACAAAAAATTCATAACGCTTCTTCAGTTATACCAACATCTGCCAAACAAAAACAGTCAGAAACAAGGCTGTCAACATACACAGTATCACCCAAAATAGATAACGATATATATCTTTCATACAATGTCTTCAAAAGCCTCCACCGGCATCTGCAAGAAAAGAGCGAAAACTACACCGACTAAAAGTAAACTGATCATACCCAAAAACAAAAACAGTCTTGGTCTGGAAATTTCTCTTACCCCGGTATGCCAATTTCTGGTGTACAAAAAACGAAAAATAAAACGAATGAAATTCATAATCTTTTATTGAGATTTTTATACAACGAGCCTGTAAACACTAGAATAAATACTCCCACAAAAAGAATAAGCCAAGGTCGTTCATATAGAAAATTTATCTCAGTTATAATCCGTTCAAAAGCAAAAAAGATTGAAGCCACCCCGAAAGTAGTTAATAAAGCAAACAAAATAGGAAAACGACTTAAAACCTTACGTCTAACCGGACGAGTACTTTCATAAACACCACGTTCAACACTCCGGACCGTTGAAGCTACCTCATCAACTGTCTCATCTATGGTTTTAACAAAAAATCGCTTCATGCTTATGAAATAATACTAACAAACTTAATTATATAACCTAAACACATTAACCACAAAGCACAATTGATTGGCGGTATTTTTAAAACCCTCTGACTTATTTATATTGTATTAAGGTGCTTCTGCCAGAGTAACGTTGAAGATGTTTTTTTGACCATCTCTGTAGACAAGCAATTCCACACTATCCCCCACGGCATGTTCTCGTAAAACCTGAACCAAAGTCGCCTCGCGCAGTTCACGACCACCCACCGACACTATTACGTCCATGGCACGTAAACCGGCTATATCTGCCGGTGAGTCAGGTAACACTCCCGGCTCCCCTGTCCTATCAGGCATTATCAAAGCGCCGTAATCTATAGTTAAATCCAGTTCTCTGGCACTATGCTCAGTCAACATCTGATACCGTACTCCCAAAAAAGGGCGCACGATTCTTCCTTCACTCCTCACTGACTCAACTATCTGAGACACGACATTAGCCGGTAAAGCAAAACCGATACTGTCGCCGGAAAAAGATCTGGCAACATTTACCCCTATTACATTACCATCAAGATCAATGAGAGGACCCCCCGAATTTCCTAAGTTTATAGCTGCGTCAGTTTGGATAACCTGATCCAACTGCTCCCTTACACCCTGAGACCCTCTAGCCACTATAGATCTGGACAATCCGGAAACAACACCAACAGAAACTGAATTTTGAAATTCTGCCAAAGCATTTCCAATAGCAATCACTGTCTGCCCCCACTCCAAACCGTCAGAATCTCCAAAAGATAGATAGGAGTGACCAAGAAAAGACAGCTCTTCTGAACGCAGTATCGCTACATCAAACAAAGGATCCTTAGCCACCACTAAAGCATCAAACACAGACCCGTCAGCCAACATCACTGAATACCTCGCTGACTCGTCACTTACTACATGCCTATTGGTCACTATCAAACCATCCTCACTAACTAAAAAACCGGAACCTCCACCCACTTCCCTTTCCTCCGTACCACTCTCTCTTAAACGCGGAACACTAAAACCTCCAAAGCCACCAAACGGGAAAAGATCTTCATAAAAACGCTCATAAACAGGCACATCTTTAGTAACTATCACCGACACCACAGCCGGATTGGTTTTTGCCACCACCGAACGAATTTGGCTATCGTGAGACACAAATACTGTTTTGGGATCAGCCTCAACTTTTGGCAAAGAGACCTGTAACTCAGCCTGTAGCCAACCAAGCAAGGGTTCTCTGGAAACATACAACACTCCGGCAATCACTAGAAAAGTGAGTAAGCTACTCATCAGTACTGTTTTGGCAAATAATTGTGATGGCATAAATTATAAGGAATGATTACGTATATTATTAGACTTGACCAAAAGAAAATAGCTTCAAAAAACTTCCTTTATTCACTCACTTTCTCTGAAAACAACTGCTTTCCTTTTTCCCAAAACTCAGGATGACCTTTTTCTCTTAACCAATACCACCATTCACCACCCCAAAGATACTGCCGACCATAGCGCGTCCGTTCTGCATATTTTAGAATATCGTCAAATTTTTTCAAATTCATACGAGTAAATTGAATTTCAATGGGTACTTCAGAAATAGGCTCTAGCAGCCATGGCTCAGCGGACAATTCTATCAAAATGGTTTCTTTTCTACCATGTCGCAACTTAACTAAATTATCTTTCACTCGGTAAAACCACGCCGGTATTATAGTTCTAAACTGACCTAACTCAGGATTCCAAAAATAAACATAAACACTGGTACCAAACATGTCAGAGTGTTTATAAGGACGCGACCATAAGCCGAGGTTCCCGCTATCAGTGATCAAGATAGGTCTTGAAGGGTCTATTTCTCTGGCAAAATCAACCTGTTTAAGGAAAAACTCTTCGTCAAAATCACCGCAATGTTCTTTGGCAAAAACTTCTAAATAAGGCTCATTCTCAACTTGCCAAGCTACAATTGCCTCCTGATCTTTATATCTATTCATCACTACTTCCATTTTACGTAATATAGACTCTTTTTGTGACTCCCAACCTTTGTCTTTCGCCCAATTTGGTACATGACACTCAGGCCATCGAGGCAACCTTCTACCCACTCCGAGAATAACTTTCGCCCCCACCTGAGTAGCGCGCTCCAACTGATAATCAAGTTCAGAAAAATTATATACACCGGGGCGTGGCTCAACCATCGGCCAATGAGCAGCCAAACGAAGGTGCCTAACCTTAAGCTCGTCTAAAAAAGCGTCATACACCTTCTCCCAAGGCAAGCCCAGCTCACGAGCATATAGCGTATTAAAAGACATACCATAGACGATTTTATCCGGTACGGGATTCATGGCTAATAAAAACAGAGAAGACACCAAAAACAAAAATAGAAAAAAAACACCTAAAACCCATTTCTTATAATTTTTTATAAATGTCGGCACTAATTTTCCCCACCTATTTAAAAACTGCTTCCTCTCCGGTTTAATATTTTTAGACCCTTCGTTGTCCATGCTTAATTTTAAATATAGTTATAAAGTATTTACATTTTAAAATAAAAAATCTATAAAAACAGACGCTTATTCTAAAGTCTTAAATGAATAATATCACAAAACCGACAGTGATAAGACCAACAAAAACCACCTTCTGCCACAGAGTGTGGCGACCTCGCAGATGATCAGAAGCTGACTTAGGTAAAAACGGTGACAATAAATAAGCCAACAACAAAATAAAAACAAACTTGACTCCATCCAGCGCTTGCACCACTGTCACATCTCCCCAGTCAGTCGCTTTAAGTAGCATAAAGCCGGCAATACCAGCCAATACTTTAGTAACTACAACCAAAACTCCCGCCTTCAAACTTGTTTTTGAGGTCTGTCCGGTTATCAGTTCAAGATAAGCCGGAATTAAAAGTAGAGATAAAGAAAATAAAATAAGACTCACTCTGGACCAGAAGAAAGCATTATCAAACGATGTCTCCAAAAACAAACCCTTCATAGTAATAAGGTGAAAAGCAAAGAAAATACCACTATGCAAAATAAGCTGTATCAATGGTCTCGTTAACCTCGCGCGAGAAACCATGGCCGTACCTAAAACTAAAAGAATGATTCCTGCGACAAAATTGTTAGAAAGATCACCATCAAGAAAATAATAGTTAAAAACAAAAGAAGCAATGGCCGCCACCGCCCCAATCGCGGGCATAACATCTGAAGCGTCCGCGTGTTTAAGTGCGTCATACATAGACACCAAAGCCAAAAACATGGTATACGCCGCCAAAAAAGAAAGTGCCACCACAATCAAAGTCGGGTGTTCCACATTGGCGTAAGTGGGTACATTTAACACTTCAGGCAGGGGTAATAAACCAAAAACATACACCAACAACCACGAACCGGTAAGGAGGCAGGTGTAAAAAGCATAGACAAAAGGTCTGGGTAAAAGGTTTTTATCAGACACAATATACTTATCCAGCACTGCCACCACCGCATTTAAGAATTGCCCCGCTGTTGCTAACAAAATCCATCCCATGGTCACAATCTACTTAGCCGATAAACCATTATTTATACAAATTTCTTTATACTCATAAGCAGACTGCCTTACCTTGCGCTCCTTGGTATCATAATCAATTTCTATCAAACCAAACCGTTTATCAAAACCATACGCCCACTCATAATTATCTAAAAGCGACCAATACAGATGAGCCTTCACATCAACCCCCTCATTTATAGCTAGCCAAGTGGCTTTTACTTGTTCCCTGATGTATTCTCTCCTCCCCTCATCTGAAGCATCTGCCAAACCACCCTCCGCCACATATAAAGGTAAACCATACTTTTTTAAAGACATCAAAGCTTGATAAATATACTGAGGAGCAAAGTTCCAGCCCATGTCAGTTTTTCTCCATTCTGTTCTATCACCAAAACGTGTATAAAAATAATAATTTAGCCCAATGGAGTCGCAACTCTTATAAACTCGGCGCATAAAATAATCAGTCCAAATATAGGGGCTAAAGGAAGTTTTTAGGTGATAAAAGTGTTAAAGTACGGCTCTATTAATAGCTAGAATAGAGAATTCCTATAATGACATTAAAAAAACGCTCGTACTTGTCTGCGTTGTGGTGAAAAAGGTGTCCAAAAA
>SKGH01000084.1 GCA_007117575.1 Candidatus Kaiserbacteria bacterium
CGCTTATAATCATGTTTAGCATAGTATAGTACGGCGGAAATGTATAAAAACAGAAATAAATATGTTCCAAATACTAACAATATAAAAAACCCCGACGCGCGAGCGCGTCGGGGTTTGCGAGGGAAAGGTCAGTCGAACGTGAACGTACCGTTCAAGTTGACCATTCCGGTCGACTGCCCCATGGTGGCGGCACCTGCCTCGGAATGATCCTTTCCGAAGCTTTTGGCAGTGGCGTCGGACCAGGTACCGACCCATTGACTGCCGCTGGCACCGAATCCGAATGAAGTGCAGTCCACCTCGCAGGCGGAACCGGCACCGTGGATGTCCAGACTCAGGTGGCTGGCCTGCTCGCTCCAACCGTTTGCAGACGTCCAGTTACCGAACGCCTGCGAGCCGGTCTCACCGATCCCGCCGGTGCTACCGCCCAGATCCAGGCTGAATCCGCTGGTGGATCCGGAGGATCCACCGCCCCAGCCCCAGCCGCCAGCAATGGCGATGCTGGTCAGACCAGCGAACAGACAAGTAAAAACCATACTACGAAGCACAAAAGCTTTCATTTTCTTTCCTCTTTATTTTGTATTCTAGAAAAAACAAATACCGCGGTTGCGGTGTTATGTTCCGCCCTAGGGCGAAAATAACTGGCTAGAACTAGAGGCTATACCTTTTTGTTCTAAATACCGCACCAGGGCGAAACTGAGGAGTAGTATACACACCATTAAAAAAATGTCAACACCTTGACGGGGATTATCTTTAAGGGTACCACCTAGAGACACTCATGTCCTAAAAGATACACCTTTAATAAGTTGGTCCGGCCCTGCCCTAGTTTCCGTTTTAATTTATTCAGGACTTACGCGTTTGGCGAATTTCTTTGTTGCTTTCGTCACTCAAACCACCAATCGTACCACCAAGTACGCCTCACCCAGCTCCAGTTTCCGTAATCATTTATATTCTTTCGTGACTGACAAAAACATTTTTTGGTTTATTTCAATAGTAATAAATGGTTACCGAAACTGGAGCTGGGCTGAAGTGAATGAGACAAACAAAAAGTGCCGGCAGTAGCTAGCACCTTTGCCGGCAAACTTCCTGAGTATCAGGTAAGAGATATCTAAGGCATAACACCTTGCGCTCTTATTACCAAACAAAACCTACACTCTATCCTCAAGGCATGACTGCCACGCCTGTTCGGAGTCAGAAGCACTGAAAACCCTAAAACCGGCAGTCGGGCCGGTCAGCGGTATCCGGTCACTGATACAGTAATAACCATGTTCCGGATCTGTCGCTAAAACTGTAAAGTTTGAGATGCTGTCTACACATCTGTATATATTGTCGTTATTTATATTTGGATTAGAAAATATTTCCGCACAGAAACCGCCATAAGAAAAATCGTTTAAAGTATAATAAGCTCTCGCACTGTCTCTCAAAAAAGAACCGGTGCCGTGTAGCAAGGCGGGTTCAGTGGCAAATCCGGCTGACAATGATGACATCATTATTTCATCAAATGTTTTTTCGTATACATCTGCCGGCGCCTCAATATCGGGCAAGTCATAATCTCTATATCTCATGTTTATCATATAACGAATTTGGTATGGGAAATCGAATATCTCTGACCTCACAGCCACATTCAACAACACTGCTTGCAAACTACCGTCAGAACGAACATGGAAACGTAGGTCATAATACTTCTCTATTTCATTAAAGGTCTCTATTATTGCCGGTAACTCAAACTCTATAAAATATTCTATATCATCCCGCTCTCTATCTTGAATGGGTACGGAACTGTCCTTTGCCAACTTTAAGATATGTCGCAAAAACGGCTCAATATTGTCCACATCAGGTATGACTTTATATACATATACTTCTTCACCATTATCAGTATCTTCATAAGGTCGTTCTTTAAAGGCAATAAGTGGGTATTTATTCCAACTTTTACCAAGAATATCTAAGATCTCTTCCACTTCAGATATTTCTTCTTCTGAAAACATGTCGGCAACAGAGTCCAGTACTAGGTCAGCTATATTCGCTCTCTGAGTCAGGCTGTTAAAGTGACCCACGTCATTGGTATTATCAGTGTATATGCCTACCAGACCGCTAAAGAAGGAGTCGAGACTAAACTCAGAAAACAATCTATCACTAAAATGACCACTAAGTATTTCAATATTAGGACTACCCGGACCGTAAAGCATTGGTCCGTAGCTATTCATGAAAAACTCGTCAAACAGATCATCTGCTTCACCAAAAAAGATCCATCGCTCTATTGGTAGTTCCACCCCAAAATCACTTAATAAACTTCTAAAAAGCGGGGTCATTCTATTGATTCGCACATACAAAGAGTCGTCTATCATTTTCATACTACTACCAAACTTGAAAGCGAAAGGTTCATAAGAGAAGTCCAAATCAAAATCGATATCGAAGCGCAAACTATCACTGTTTCGCCTATCATAGTTAATGCCATAATTAGCTTTTAAGTGCGCTTCCTTGGGTAGATCCGTGCCCGTCATGTCTAACAAATATCCTAATTGCATGAAAAGATCATCCAATCCAGCAGGCACAGCCTGATCCGGCTTCTCTAGCAAGATTGCCATTTCAGCATTAAGCATCATTCTTTCTTTATCGATAAAACTATTTATAATACCGGGCAGTAAGGTTGCTTCATTGTATGGTAATTCGCTATCAGTAAACATGGACAAAATGCCTCTATGCCAACCAAACACTGTAGTTACAATAACCAAAACAAAGACCAAGTTAAAAGCTACCACAGCCAATATCAAGTTGGTTTTAGATTTCTTTTCTCGCTTGGGTAAAGAGCCTTCTGGAGTTGGCATTGACTCGGCAACAGTTTCGTTAGACTGATTCAAAACTGACTGTTCTTCAGCCACAGAAACAGAAGCTTCTTTGTCACCTACAAGCTCCCCTGCCTGAGGGGTGGCCAAAGGTGGTTTGGGTGGGGTGTCTATATTTTGATCTTGTATCACCGACTCTGCTGTTTCTTCAGCGTTTTGTGTTTGTGGCGCCCTGTTGTTTATTTCTGATGATTGAGGATTACCGGTTTCAGACAGAACAGCGTCTGCATTATTTTTCTCACTGATCACCATCTCAAAACACTGCCCGGCCTCTTGTTCAGTATATCCTGACTGAACCAACTCATTGACTATTCTCTCTTTATCATACCCAAGCGATACCCGCTCTTGTATGGCAAGTTTTAATTGCTCATTCATAATAATAATTGTTTTCTTATAATATCTCTATATCCTAACATTAAAAGACTTAATGGCTTTTAATCATTATCCACAAACTTGCTTTTCATAGAGTTAGAAATAGAGATAAGGATAAGTACTATCAGTGCCGATACTTATAGTAAACACAGGCACCATTGAGTTTTGACAATAAACCAGTACAATGAAACACTATGGAAAATAAAGAAACCATTGTGATGTCTGTTGGTGGGTCCTTAATTGTGCCCGACCAAATTGACACCAATTTTTTAATCTCTCTTAAAAAATTAATCACTGAAGAAACCGCCAACCATGGGCGGCGTTTTATTATAATTGCAGGCGGAGGACGAACCGCTCGTCGTTACCAAGACGCCGCCGCAACCGTAAGTGAATTAACTGCTGAAGATATAGACTGGTTAGGTCTTTACGCTACTCGTCTAAACGGTCAGCTTCTTCGGACCATATTCTATGACCTAGCTTATAGGATAATGATAACCAACCCTGACGAAGTTATGGATGTGCCAAAACGTGAGCGACTTATAATCGCGGCCGGTTATCGCCCCGGTGCTTCAACAGACCTTAGAGCGGTACAGATTGCCACCCTTACCAAAGCAAGAAAGGTTATAAACTTAAGCAATACTGACTACGTTTATACCGCTGATCCTAATAAGGATCCACAAGCAGAACCCATAAAAGAGATAGACTGGTCCTCTTTTAGAAAACTTATACCGTCTGATTGGGACCCCGGTCTATCTTCACCTTTTGACCCCGTAGCCGCTAAAGAAGCTGAAAAAAGAGGTATTGAAGTGGCTGCTATAAATGGTAAAAAAATGGATTCTTTGCGTGATTATCTCAACGATATACCTTTTATAGGAACTCGCATCAAACCTAATTCAGAAAAATAAAAAAATAACTACTATTCTAAGAAGCTGTTTGAAGTCTCATCGAGGTCCAAAGTGACCAAAAATTCAAGCGAAAACCTGTGCTGGAGTCCGAAGCGTATCGGGATACGGTGAGGACGAAGCATGGGTTTGTA
>SKGH01000017.1 GCA_007117575.1 Candidatus Kaiserbacteria bacterium
AACCAAAAAATGTTTTAGTCAGTCACGAAAGAATATAAATGATCACGGAAACTGGAGCTGGGTGAGGCGTACTTGGTGGTACGATGAAAGGTTTGAGTGACGAAAGCAACAAAGAAATTCGTAAAACGCGTAAGTCCTGACTACGTCAATTTGCCGGGGCGACGGTAATACATAACAGGCACCAAGGCAAGAGTAATGATAACTGAGAAAAGGAGTCCGAACATGACCGCGTAGGCTAGCGGTGCCCATATTTCACCGGCAAACAATAAAGGTATCATACCTATAACGGTGGTAGCGGTGGTGAGTAAGATGGGCCTTACCCGTTTAGAAGCACCGTCCAGCACAACTTCTCTTATGGTCTTGTCAGGATTTCGCCTGCGATCGTTATTCATTACGTCTATAAGTAAAATAGCGTTGTTTATGACTATACCTGATAGAGCAATAAAGCCCATTATGGAAGGAAAAGATATGCTACTGCCGGTTATGGCGAACCCTGACATTATACCTATCAATGAATAGGGAAGAATACCAAGTACATAACGAGTATGTAATAGCGAGTTGAATTGTATAACCAAAATTGCCAAGACTAAGGCAATACCAATCAATAGGGCTAAGAATAACTCCTGAAAAGCTTGGTCTGCTTCTTCTGTTTCGCCGCCTGTGCGTATTTCTATAGATGACGGTACCACTAACTCTTCATTAACACGTCTCTCTAATTCACTTTGTATCTCTCTTACGTTTGCGCCACTGCGCACGCCTGAATTTACTGACACCACTCTTTTGCCATTTTCGTGCTCTATTCTATTTTGACTGTCACGCAAGGATATGCTGGCAAAAGTGGATAAAGGTATTAGCTCACCGGTAGGAGTTGCGAAATCTAATGCCAGTAACTGTTCCGGGTACAATGATTTTACGCTACCGGCCTTGGTCTGACCCATGCCTTCCAAGTCCAGTGTCACTATCACGGGTATCTCATTTTCCAGACTGGTTATGGTAGTAGCTTCTGAACCAAATACCGCGCCACGCAAGGTGGCTGAAACCAGTTGGGAATTTAGGCCAAATGACGCCATAAGTTCGTTATCTATATCAAGTACAAACTCCACGTTGTCACTGGCATCAGTTCTAACATCGGTAGTACCTTCTATGGACCTTAATAATTCAGTTGTCTGGTTTGCCAAGTCTGTTAACTCGTCAAGATCATCGCCTATAAATCTAAGACCTATCGGCGCTCCGGTTGGAGGTCCGGCTTGGGGTTGGTCTACAGATATTCTTATTTCGGTTATGTGTGATAAACGTTGACGTAGGTCTTCTACCACGTCCGCGCTAAGGCGATCTCTATCCGGATCGAGATTTATAAGTATTGAGGCTAAATTACTGCCGGCGCCACCGCCGGTAAATTGATTACCGGAGCCGACTGTAGCTAGAAACGATTTTATATCAGGTGTTTCGTACAATACCTCCTCAACTTGATTAAGGTATATATTTGTTAGTGTCGTATCACTTCCCGTGGGTAGTTCTATGTCAACAAAAATGAAATCTATGTCTATGTCGTCAAAGAATACCACTTTGACCAAACCGGTTACCGGTAGTGTCAGAGAGATTATCAGAGCTATTCTGATGCCCCAGAGAAATACCCTCTCTTTTTTGTTGTTGCCTACCAATTTTGACAACCATGACCGATAACGGTGTTCAAGCTGATGAGAAAGTTCCACTTGCAATTTTTCCATCTTGGTATTACTTCTGCGTCTTAATAGCGAAGCGGAAATAACGGGAATGATAGCTAAAGCTACAAATAAAGAGGCAAACAGGAGAAAGATCAAAGTGAAGGGAATACTTTTTATAAACTCACCGGTGACTCCTCCTACTACGAATAAGCCCACAAACATTGCTACCGTGGTCAATGTGCCGGCTATTATAGGTTTGTAGTATTCTCTAATAGTTTGAATGGCCGCTTCTTTTTTATCTATGTTGGGGTCGTCTTTCATGCGACGATTAATACCTTCTACCATCACAATACTTGAGTCCACCAATACACCGATACCAAGGATGAGAGAGAATAAGCTGAGAAAATTGATAGTGTTTCCTGACGCATAGAGACCGATAAAAGCCACTAAAAAGGAAAGAGGAATAGCCAAGCCGGCAATCAGAGCTTCACGCCAGCCAATGACGATGACTAGAGCCAAAATGACCAAAGTTACTGTTTGCAAACCTGAGCGAGTCAGGTTTCTAAGGTCACTTTCTATATCTGCTCCCGAATCAAGTAAGGTAATGACTTCCAAGCCGGTCAACAGTTCACCGTCATTTCTTAATTCATCCAGCTTTTCATTTACATTTCCGGTTATTCTGGTAATGTCACCCCCGCGTTGTTTGAAGACACTAAAAGATATGGCGTTGGCGGAGGTTTGTGAGTTAACACTAAGTCTTGAGAATCTGTCCAAGGTACTAAGTTGTCCGGAGACTTGAGCTACGTCACCAACATAGACAGGCTGTCCAGCCCTCACGCTGATCGGTATCTGTGCTATGTCTTCCGCGTATTTGGGTTTGCCTTCCATTACTACGTTATAGAGAACACCGTCGTTTTCAATTCTGCCTATCGGTAAAACGCGATTGGCAGATGATATGGCAGAGGTTACGTCGTTTAGAGTTAAGTCATAGAGTTGTAATCGGGCTATGTCAACCACTACACCTATTTCCGGTTGACTTACACCACTGGTCTCTACTCGGGTTATAGACGGCAGTTGCTCTATTTGACGTACCAACTCTCGACTTATTTCGGTAAAGGCGACAGGTGGCAAATCGCCTGCTACGGCAAAGGTCATTATAGGTTGGTCGACGAAATTGATCTCACTTACCCTTGGTTCACTGGCTTCATCAGGTAGTTTGGCACGTAATGTGTCCAGTTCATTTCGCAGGTCATTCAAGGCTTGGTTTAGATCGGTGCCGGAAGAATACTCTACGATTATGGTAGACACACCGTCTCGGCTGGTAGAGGTTACTTTGCGAGCGTTATCTATGTTACCGATGAGACCTCTTTCTAATTCGTTTGTTACCAGTGACTCGATTTCTATGGCAGGCGCGCCGGGTAGGGTAGTCATTATTATACCTATAGGTATTTGCACTTCCGGCGATGATTCTCTGGGAATGAGCGCCAAAGAATACAAGCCTGTAGCGATCAAGGTGACTACTATCAGATAGCTTAATATGTTTTTCCTGATAAAAAAATCTAACATGTTTGATTTAAAGAAAGCTTTATTACTCAATGACGCGAACAGTTTGACCGACACTAAGGCCACGCACGTCAGTTATTATTTGTGTTTCGGCTGATAATTCATCACTGCTGACTGTGACTGTGGAGCCTGATATTTCGCCAAGTGTGACCGGTATGGACCTGATAACACCCTCATCGTTTAGAGTAAACACGGAGGCATCTGTACCGCTAAATGACACAGATCTTATAGGTACTCTTATGGAGACCACTTCATCTATTGATGGTTCTCGGTCAGTGGTAGATGCAAAAGACACCCTGACATTTTTACCGGCAGTTAGGTTAGACGATTCGGTGGCGATTATCACTTTCACTCTTCGAGTGCGCTGATCTATGGCGGGAGCTATGTTGGTTATAACGCCAGTATCTGTCTCGTTGATGGTTACTGTTCTGCCAATTTCTATTTTGGCAAGGTCTTGTTCGGTTACAAACACTGTAATCTCAAAAGCGTCTTCGTTTATGATTTCAACAATCGGTGAAAAAGCGTTGACGAATTGTCCGGTTTGAACATTTAATTCTTGTACGGTACCTGTTATGGGGCTGGTGATGACCCGCTTGGCAAGTCTTACTTGAGCAGCTTCTAAGGTCGCTTCCGCTTGTCTTATTTGAGCTTGTGCTAAGGATGTTTCCGATTCAGTGCCACCTATTCTTGCTCTGGCGAGAGCTGATTCGGCCTGATTGATACCGGTTCTTGCGCCTTGCAGGTTTCTTATTTGGTTGTTTAAGGTGCTTCTTATAGATAATAATTCCGCGCTGTACTGTTCTATTGGGCGTCCGGCCAAGGTAAAATCTCGAGGTTGGTTTTCCACCAAGTTAATAAAAGTATCTATCAGTGATTTTATTCTTTCTAATCTTGATATGGTCTGCTCTATGTCTAGAAGTAGAGATTCAGTATCCATGTTTTGACCAATCCGGCTTTGCCACTCGGGTAACATTTGACCGATTTCACGTCTTTCATTATTTAAAAAGGTGGTTTGACCGAAACTGTTAATTCGTAAACCGATAAGAGGGGAGTCAGGATTTGAGTAAAAACTATCGAGGGTATCGTTTAGTATGCGACGTGTTAAGGTGTAGCTTTCTTGCATTACCAAAACAGCTTGTTCCTGTGCTGATGAGACGGCTACTTCCGCCTCTCTTACACCGCTGTCGCTTTGTAGGGCTCCGGCTTTTACGGCCTCTAGAGCCGCTCTGGCCTGAGAGACCGCCACTTGTTCATTACTCGCTTCCAGACTGACCAGAACTTGACCGGCAGAAACCCTTTGACCTAGCCTGACGGGTACCGATACGGCCCTACCTCCGGACTCGGTTTCTACGGTCACTCTGTTACGCGCGTCAATAGTACCTATATACGTACGCGCACTTTCAGACATGAACTCACCAGCGTTTGCTACTTGTACCGAGCGAGTCGCTAACTCTGTTTGGTCGCTTGGTTTATCATCATTATTTTCTGAGTCTGTAGTTGAATACAAAGCAAAAACAAGCAGTATGACTATGGTTGTCAATACAGCAATAGTTACTTTACGCCCGTACCATTTGTATAGAGTTTTTAGCATAAAAAATCTTAATGAAACATGACTTACGCGTTTGGCGAATTTCTTTGTTGCTTCCGTCACTTAAACCGTTCATCGTACCACCAAGTACGCCTCACCCAGCCCCAGTTTCAGTAACCATTTATTACTAACGTAATAAACCAAAAAATGTTTTAGTCAGTCACGAAAGAATATAAATGATCACGGAAACTGGGGCTGGGTCAGCGCCTCGAACTTCATCAGAAACGCGTAAGTCATGTGAAAGCCGTTATAAGTTAGCAATTCAATTATAAGTAAAAGGTCTTGCAAGTTTTTGACTCACGTCAATAAACACAAGAGCCAGATTTATAGCATTTATACACTCATTTGTCAATGTTAAATTTGACAGATATGTTTATTAGTACTATGGTTATAGTAGTTCTGAATTGAATTTTGTTGGAGCAAAGAAATGAATATCAGTTCCTGTGAATATGAAAGTAAGTTTCAAGAAATAATTGGCTCAATTGACACTGAGCTTGCTAAGTGTGAATCTCCAAGCAGGGCAGGTACGGCTGTATTGCGTTTTCCCTTACCTCGAAATGATTTTTGGATGTATTCAAGACTTGTAGAAAGGTATAAAGCAAGAGGATACCTCCTTGGCTTATCCTTGGATAGCAGACAGAATTATTATTTGATAACTTTTCGGACTAGTGTGGCGTTTATAAATAAATAAGCCACTTCATTATTGTTTTCTAATCCCGATCTTAAGATGCAGATCGGGACTTTTATTGTCACTTCACTGAAATCAAGATTAAATTAAGGTAAGTTTGATTGACTGTTTCTTGTTTTTATATAAAAATAAGACTAAATAATAAATGGCTACACTTTATACTCAACAAACAAAAAATATAAGAAAAACGTGGTTTCTCATGGCCGTTTTTTTGTCTGTAGTTATAGCTATTGGTTATGCGGTGTCTTGGTACATGAATGACCCTGTCATACTTTATTTTGCCGTAGCTTTAGCTTTAGGTATGAACGTGATTAGTTATTGGTATTCAGATAAGATAGTCTTACGAATGACAAACGCGAGAGAGATAAAGTATTCTGACCATCCGGAGTTGTATAATATAGTAGAAAACCTGTCTATCGCCACCGGTTTACCAATGCCTAAAGTATACATAGTCAACGACACTGCGCCCAACGCTTTTGCTACCGGTCGTAACCCTGAAAATGCGGTAGTGGCAGCCACCACCGGTCTACTGCAGATTCTTGACCGCACTGAGTTAGAGGGAGTCATGGCGCACGAGATGGCTCATATAGGCAATCGTGACATGTTGGTTATGACTGTGGCTGTGGTGCTGGCCGGTTTTATCGCTATACTGGCTGATATATTTATGAGAAGTTTATGGTTTGGTGCCGGCAACAGTCGAGACCGTAGTCCAATTTTCCTTCTGTTAGCGATTGTGGGAATAATCCTTGCCCCCATAGCCGCTAAACTGATACAGTTGGCTATCAGTAGACGTAGAGAGTATTTAGCGGACGCTACCGGAGCGCTAACTACTCGTTATCCGGAAGGTTTGGCTTCAGCTTTAGAAAAGATATCTAATCATCATCAACCGATGCGTAGAGCCAGTCACGCTACCGCTCATTTGTTTATTTCTGATCCTTTTGGAAAGACAGGTAGGCGTTCGTTTATGGATCGTATAAATGGAATGTTTCAGACACATCCACCGGCAGCCGACAGGATAGCGCGCTTGAGACAGTTGGATAGGGGAGGGATGTAGATTAGTGACTCAGAAACTGATTAAAATTGTCTGTCGGGGCGTTAAAATTAACCTTATTTATCAGTTAAATAAGAGACTAAGTTAGATAACATCACACGCTCCTGCTTGCCGGTATCTCTATCTCTAACAGTCACGGTATCTTTAGTGTCTCCTTCCAGAGTTTCAAAGTCAACGGTAACGCAGTGAGGGGTACCTATTTCGTCTTGACGTCTGTATCGCTTACCAATATTTCCATTATCATCAAATTCAGTTAGCAGGTGTTTGCTTACCAAAGAGTAGACCTCTTCTGCCTTATTAACTAGGTCAGGTTTATTTTTAAGTAATGGGAACACTGCCACTTTTACCGGCGCTAGGTTTTTAGGAAAGCGTAAGACAGTTCTTTTCTCTCCACCCAGCTCATCTTCATCGTAAAATTCAGTCATGACAGCTAAAAAAGTACGATCTAAACCGACAGAAGTTTCCACGACGTGAGGTACGTATTTGGTATTCGTACTTTGGTCCAAGTAGGACATATCTTTGCCGGAAAAAGTCTGATGTTGGGTAAGATCGTAATTACCTCTTGCGTGAATACCTTCCAACTCTTTGAAACCAAAAGGGAATTTATATTCAATGTCCCAAGCCGCTTTAGCGTAGAAAACAAGATTTTCGTGTTCGTGCCATTTTAGGTTTTCTTTGTTAAATCCAAGGTCAAGGTAGTATTGCCATCTTTTTTCACGCCATTTTTCATATTCATTCATTTCATTGTCGGGGTGAACAAACATCTGCATTTCCATTTGTTCAAATTCACGTTTGCGAAAAATGTACTGGCGGGGAGCTATTTCATTTCTAAAGGCCTTGCCAATCTGAGCGATACCAAAAGGTATTTTAACCCGTGATGAGTCAAGTACGTTTTTAAAATTAAGATATATACCCTGACAAGTCTCACCACGTAAATATGTAGCGTTTTTTGTCCAGTCATCTTTAAAGTTTCCAAGGTTGGTCTTTACCAGTAGATTAAAATGCTTTACAACGTCAAAATTCTTTTTTCCGCAGTTCGGGCATTTTATTTTATCTCTGTTTTCATCAAATAATTGGTTTATCTCTTCAGTGGTCATTTTTTCATCGGCAAAAACACCCACTTCTTCCAGTAAGTGGTCTGCTCGAGAACGTGTATTACACTCTTTACACTCCACTAAAGGATCGGCAAAACCACCTACATGACCGGAAGCTTCCCAGACCTTCGGGTGGGTGACAATGGCGGAGTCCAGTCCTACTATATTTCTTTCTTGTTGCACCATAGCTCTCCACCAAGCGGTCCTAATGTTGTTAGCCAGCTCAGCTCCGTAAGGGCCAAAATCATAAACACCTACGAAACCGCCGTAAATTTCAGATCCTTGAAAAATAAAACCCCTACGCTTCGCCAGAGACACTATACTGTCTAAATTTTTTGATGTTTTCATTATCAGAACTTTATCATAAATCAAACAAAATGCGAGATTTGCTGATGAGATTCGCTTATTTCTAACGTGTTTAATCAGTTAAGCTATTTTGATTTTTATGTTAGCTTTTTTTCCAATATTTTTGATAAGGCAAACAAGCCAATGAGTGTGAAGATTATGATACTGCTTGGTGGTAGATCTACCATTAAAGAAATTAACAGACCCAGCAACATGGCACATATAGAAGTGATGGTGGCGCCGATAGTCAACATTCTAAATGAATTCACGAAGGGGGTGACTGTTAGGGTGGGTATGACCAATAGCGCGCCAATGAGTAAACCTCCTATAGTTTTTATGCCTATCCATATAACTATAGACAACAGCCAAAAAAATATTAACTTTATAAATTGAGGAGTTTTGGAATAGGGTATCAAGTGAGTAGGGTTTTGTACTGAACCTAGAAGTGGGTACCATAATTTAATTATAACGGCGCAGGATATCAGTGTCATAGCTATCATTACTATTAGCTCTGTACTGGTAATGGTCAGAATACTGCCGAATAAATAACCTTCAAAAGAAAAAGTTTGATCTTTAGCTATATGTACAAAAGCAAGTGCCAGTGCCAAACCTCCGCTGAGAAAAAACATAGCCAAAGAATCAGGAGTGTATTTTTCATCCAAAAGTAGCCACCACAAAAGTGTGCTAGTTATTAAAAGGGTAGGTAGCGCACCCCACCACGGGCTTACGCTTAAAACCAAAGCCATACCGATGCCGGCAAGAGCAACGTGAGCAAACATGTCCGAAGCTATAGATTGTCTACTTTGAACCACAAAAGGGCCGATCATGCCTGATAACAAAGACATACTAATACCTCCTAAAAAAGCATATTGAACGAAAGTATAGCTGAAGATTTCCATATTTTTAATAATGGTGATGAACGGTACGGGTCGCTAAACCGTTGGCGCTAGCAAAATCAGCTGGATGACACCCGTGGTGCAGGGTTTTGTTTAGACATAGTACGCTGTCACTGATAGGTAATACGCTATCTATATCGTGAGATACTAATAGAAGGGTTATTTTGTGAGTTTGTTGCAGGTGTCGTAAAAGTGTATATAAGAAACTTCTGGAATGGTAGTCAACTGAAGCAAATGGTTCGTCAAGGATCATAATGGTTGGGTCTGACAAAAGAGCACGGGCTATAGCGACACGCTGTCGTTCGCCACCTGATAGGGAATGGAAAGATTGGTTTAATATTTTAGCTTTTATACCTACATGCTGTAGTGCATCGTCAAGGTTATCGGTGGGTTTAGAGCTTTGTCTGTAGAGGGGAGTAAGGCCGATACGGAAATACTCCTCGACAGAGATCGGTAAGTTGCTTTGGTCGTTTGTTTGCAATTGGGGAACGTATTGTATTCTCTCTGTTTTAGCAATAGAAACAGAGCCTGAATAATTCACATCTAGACCAAGTAGTATTTTTATCAGGGAAGTTTTACCGGCGCCGTTAGGTCCTATGAGGGCGACTAGTTTTTGAGATTGGATCTCAAACGAGACATTGTTTAAGATCTCTCTTTCAGCTACTTTCTTGGTTATATTGCAGGCAGTTATAACGGATTTAGTTTTCACAACCATAGGCTATCACTAATGAAGCCAAATTACTGCGCATAAGAGAGAAATAATCCTCACCTTCCGGTATCAAAAATTCAATAGTGTTTATGGGTTGAATATCAAGACCTGTTTCTCTTGCTAGAGTTTCAGCGAAAACTGTCACGGAACTGTCTTCAGTTAAGATGGTGGTAACACCTTCTTGAGCCTCTTTAGCTAATTCTGCCAGTAAAGATGCGGAAGGGGTGTCTGTGGTTGAGAGTCCGGCAATGTTGTGGGTTTTTATTCCGTAGCGATCAGAAAGGTATCCAAATACATTATGGGAGACAATAGCTTCTTCCACTGAACATGATTGTAAGGCGGTGGTGTATTCGTTATGGAGTTCGTCCAGTCGCTTAATTAGTGTTGTGGCGTTTTCAGTGTAAATCGTTTCGTGTTCCGGGTCGAGTGAGATAAGCGCCTCGCTAATAGTATTTACTTTTTGTCTCATCAGGATTGGATCAAGCCAAGTATGAGGATCGTATAAGCCATGTTCGTGACCATGTTTATCCTCTTCTTTGTCATGTTCTTCATCTTCATCATCATGATGTTCATGTTTTTTATATTCATGTAGGTCTAGTTTGGCTGTTGCTACAACATATGCGGACTCCTTCTTTTTTAAGTCATGAATTATGTTGTCTCCCCATGGCTCAAAGTCGGCACCTTGAATGATGACCAGATCGGCTTTTTCTATCGCCACTCTGTCTTGTACGGTCAACTGGTAATCGTGCGGGTCCTGACCGGCACTAAGGTTTTTTACTTCAGCCAGATCACCTGTCAATTCTTTGGTAATAAAGGCAAGGGGATAAAATGAAGTAACTATTCTTAAAGTATCTTCGGCTACAACCGTGTCTTTAGCTGATTTGGCTGATTCAGTGTCTATTACTTTATCTTTATTGTTTTGGTAGATGAAAATCAAGCCACCACTAACTAACAATGCGATCAATCCAATAAATAAAACAGTGCGATTCATAGATATTATTCTTTAATAATGAAGTAATAAAATGAAGTCTACAACAATTAAATATTAATGCAAGTGGTTTGCATTAATTTAGAGTCGAGACGTTTTGTCGCCTATAGGAATGCTAAATACGAAATGCCATCGATAGAGAAAAGCAAATCAAGGCGGGTTCACGACGTAAAAAGTTATCACTCATTGAATCAATAAACCCTGAGTGGCGTGATTTAAGCTAAGACGTTTAACTCTGGATTGCCACGCTTCGCTCGCAATGACTGTTGTCAGGGATTAAGTGTTTGATATAAGTTTGGCGCAGGATTACGCCATTGCGGTATAATAAAACATACGAACGTCCACTCCGTCATTGCGAGCGAAGCGTGGCAATCCAGAAAATATGCGTGACAATAAACAACCCTGTGTATACATACTTGCAAGCAAGCGCAACGGCACTTTATATACCGGTGTCACCTGCAACCTTCGGCGTCGTGTAGCTGAAGATCGCAATGACTGCTGTCTAGAATTAAGTATTTGGTATAAATTTGCTAAGCAATTATTTAACCCCTTATAACTTCTAATAACAAGTCTCTTTTTTCCGACATGAGAGTTTCGGTATTGGCTTCAAGATTTAAACGCATGACCGGGTCATTGGCTGATGGTCTAACGTTACACCACCAGTCTTCATAATGAATTGTTAAACCATCGGTTGTATCAAGTTTTGCATCTTTAAACATTTCTCTAAGTTCATCGTAAATTTCTTGTGGAGTACGAGCTATTTGGCTGTTGATCTCTCCGGAGTTGTGGTATTTTTTAACTTCACTTACCAATTGGCTCAGACTTTTCTTTTCTTTTTGCATTATCTCCATAATAATAAAAGCGGGTAATGGACCACCTTCAGAGAAAAATGAGTCTTTAAAAAAGAAATGAGCCGATAACTCTATACCTAACACAGCATTTTCTTTTCTCATTCTGGTACGAATATGTGTGTGGCCAACTTTTTCCCGTATCGGCTTACCACCTTTTTTTGCTATTTCTTCCGTTAGAGCTTTTGATGAACGTATGTCACAAACAATAGTTGCGTTTGGGGTTTTTTCAAGAACGTAACGGGCAAGGAGACAACCGATCAGGTCTGCGGGAACCGGGTTACCTAACTCGTCAACAAAGCCTACACGATCAGCGTCACCATCGAAGGCAATGCCTAAGTCAGCGGTTTTTTCTTTAACGGTTGATGATAGGTGACATAATGTATCATGCTTCATTGGGTTAGCTTCGTGATTAGGGCAGGAATGATCAAAGGTGTCAAAAATAGTATGTACCGAAATATCAGGTTCAAAGGCTTTAAAGGTGTCGATTTCCAAAACGCCAATCATGTTCGCCGGGTCAATCACTACAGACAAGTGGCTTCCAGATAGATCGTGTTTTTCTTTAAAGCGACGAATCCAATCTTGTTGCAGAGAATGACTAATAATATTTCCGTGAGTGGTTTCTTCTGAAAAAGTGTGAGTACCAACTATTTCTCTGATCTTTTGCAGAATGTCTCCGGTAACCGGACGAGAGTCTTCGACTGATATTTTTAGACCGTTGTATTCAGACGGCATGTGAGATGCTGTTATCATAATGGTCATGTCGACATCGGTACTGCCACAGATGAAATATGACATAGGAGTAGTACAAAGACCTAGGTCTAAAACCTCAACGCCACTTTCTGTTAGACCTTTGGCAAGGGATGCAAATAAAGCATCTGCTGAAGGTCGAATGTCGCGACCAATAGCTACCTTTTTTACTTGAAAATAATGAACTAGCGCTTTTCCTATCTTGTATACTTCTTCATCAGTAATTTCTTCCGGGTATTTTCCTCGTATATCAAAATCACGGTATATGGTTTTTTTATCTATAAATGACATGATTATTTTTTGGTTAACATATTCATAATTGCAATATGACAGACTTAGCTCTATTGCAACAATAAGACAGTTTACAGTGAAAGTATAGCACTCAAGCTCCATAATAAATAATTCATTGGCTATTCTATTGACTTAATTTTAAAAACGTATTATTGTAGCAACATGCAACCAAATGCACACAAAAACATATATTTAAATAACAAAACCTTTATTTACGGGTCTTTGTTTGCGTGTTTCTTCGGCGTCGTACCAGCTTTTTCAATGGTGCGCGTTAGTGGAGACATCAATATGTCAACTGTAAGGCAATTTGGTATGAATACATAAATCTCTCGACAAATCTTTGTGTATTGAAAGCAGGTTGCCTTATAGGCAACCTGCTTTTGTTCTTTGCTCATTGATATGGGTCAGAGTTCTTTGAAAAAAAGTGCAATCTTAGAAAGGAGATTGGTCATGTCACAGCAATTAGCTGAAACTATATGGCGCCGTGGCGCATACATCCAGACAAAACAAATTCACTCAAAAAATAGGTAGAAAACTGATGTTTCAACTTCTGGCTAAGAAACTGCAACATTCACTACACCCCAGCCTTTCTTTCATTTGGCATGACCTTATGAACGAGGCTGGTCGGCGTTATACCATCTACACCACGCTGATCGTCTTGATTGGTGCGGGTACAGGTATTCTTGCTCCGTATGGTCTAGGCCTCATCTTTAATGGTGTTGCCAATCTTGACCAAAAGATTTTCTTTTACGGCATCACTTTTTTTGTTTGCCTACGCGTTCTTGATGATTTTTTGAACAAAAAAAGAATCGAATTGCGTGAACGAGTATTTCAGCAAAATTTCTGGCATATTCCTCAACGCTTAACTGAGCTTTTTTTGCGTCAACCGTTAGGTGCGTACGTCAACACTGACAACTCTGTTGATGGTGGTGGTGTAGAAAGTGTCAACGATAAGGTGTGGAATGTGCAAGCAAGCTTTTTGTTCAACATCATCCCCAATTGGAGTATAACCTTTTTTGGATTGATGGCTTGTATGTGGGTCGATATTCGACTGGGAGTTGGTGCACTCCTCTACATAATAGTGGAGTGTTATATGGCTCGTAAGCACAATAAGTACATGAGTAACAAAATGTTTCCAATCGCTGAAGATTTTCGCTCGTGGCAAAAAAGAAATCGGGCCAAGTGGGACGCAATAGCGTTGGTAAAGAGTAATGGAGTAGAACAAAGAACCATACAGGAAGTACATGACGAGGTTCAACCTGCGCTACTTCGAGATGACGCGTTGTGGAGAATTTGGTTCGCGAAGGCTATCACTTTAAGGAGAAGTATTGATTTAGTGGCACTGGTACTACTTTATTGTAGTGGGGGAGCGTGGTTGGCGTTTGCAGGAAAGATAAGTCTTGAACAATTCGTATTACTTTGCTCTTCATTTGCTCGGATCACAATTGCATTACAGGAAGTTGCCGGTATGCAAAGGGAAGTACAAAAGGAGTTGGCGCGTATTGAGACATATCGTGTGCAACTTATCCGGCCCACATTGATACCGTACGATGTTGGTGATGGGTTTAAGGAAAAGGAGGTAGGCATAGAGTATCGAAATGTCTGTCTCTCACTGGGAACCAACGGGTCTGAACGCATGGTTTTGCGTAATGTCTCGTTTGCGGTAGCTTCTGGTGAGCGTGTCGGCATTGTCGGACCAAGTGGGGCAGGGAAAACGCAGTTGATAAACTTACTATTGCGTGCCTATGATCCGGATTCAGGTTCGATTATGGTTGGTGGAACTGATATACAAACAGTCGCGCCCTGTTCGTGGCTTTCTCATGTTGGTTACGTACCACAGGATCCAACCATTTTTGACACCAGTATTCGTACGAATGTGCGCTTTGGTGCACAAACACTTCCATTCTCAGCAAAAAACTTGAGCATTTTTTGAGCTTCTTTCATTGTTGTGATTCGTTCTTCTTTCATATATTTTTAATAAAATCTTCAAATATATAAATTTGGTTATTGTAGGGAGGGAAGAGTGTGGTATTGCATAACTTGATTTTTATTTGATCCATACATCCTAAGCGCAACAAAGTTTTGTATGTTATACAATTGGACATCCTTTCAGTACAGGTTGTCGCTATTTTTCGCAGGCTCAAAATAGCTGGCAACCTTTTCGAATCATGCTCCCGTTTTGGCTCCA
>SKGH01000093.1 GCA_007117575.1 Candidatus Kaiserbacteria bacterium
ATTTTTCGCAGGCTCAAAATAGCTGGCAACCTTTTCGATTCCGTCCTCCTGTTTTCTTTCGCTAATCGCTACAGAAAATAGTTGCGGTCCCGCGTCACTTACGCTTCGCTACAGTGCCGCGGGAGGGAATCGAACCCTCACTCCTTACGGAATACGATTTTGAGTCGTACGCGTCTACCAATTCCGCCACCGCGGCAAATCAGGTGGAATATTAGTGTATCAGATTTCTCTAAGGTTATAAACATGTCAGACTGTTTTTTGATATGGTACTATATCTATTAATTACTGGGAGGTACCGGAACGGTTATTTCGTGTTTAAAATATTAAGTAAAATATGGCATTTCAAGCAGATTCAATTTATTGGGTTGAGGTAGAGAAAATAGTACCTAACCCTTTTCAACCAAGACGGGAGTTTGACGCAGAACGTTTGCAGGAGTTGGCGGAATCCATACGTATGTATGGAGTGTTGCAACCTTTGACTGTTAGTAGGCGAGAAATACAAAAAGATAACGGTGCTTTTTTTACTGAATATGAATTGATTGCCGGAGAAAGGCGTTTAAGAGCTTCAAAATTGGCGGGTATTGAGCAGGTGCCGGTTATAATTCGTTCTGGCAAGAATACTGAACAAGAAAAACTCGAATTGGCTATCATTGAAAATCTACAACGTGAAGACTTGAATGCTGTAGACAGAGCCTTGGCTTTTCAGCAATTGGCAGATCTTTTTAAACTATCATACACGCAGGTAGCTAAAAAAATCGGTCGAAGCCGAGAATACGTTTCCAACTCGGTCCGTCTTTTAGCTTTGCCGGAATATATACTTGATTCTGTACGTAGAGCAGAATTGTCTGAAGGCCACGCTCGTTCTTTGTTGATGTTGAAAGATAGGCCTGAAGAACAAGATGTGGTGTATAGGGAAATACTTTTGAAGAAATTATCGGTGCGTGATGTAGAAAGAATTACAAGAAAAATTGCGACTGATAAGGTTCGTAAGAAGCAGTGGTTAGACACTGATCCTGTATTGATAGAGATAGAGAGAGAGTTTACTAATACTCTTGGTACCAGAGTACAGATAGCTAAAACAGACTATGGTGGAAAAGTCACCATTGATTATTTTTCTGATACAGATTTACACCAACTTCTAGCTCTGATAAAGGAAAAAAGGTCGCACTCTTTATTAGATGTCAGTGTGTCTGACGATGGAGAGGTTGACCCTTCTGTTAACGTGCAACAACTTAGTCAGGCAACGCCACTGGTGCCGGAAGAAGATCAGTTGATTGAAAATGACAATTTATCTCAAACCTATGAGGAAGTTTTGGTTAATACTGAAGAATATAGACAGAAAATAAGTGATGATTATCTGACAAACAATGTCGAAGATGAAAAAGTTGGGGAGCTTATCGAGGGAGTTGTTAATGACTTAAGTGTCGAAAAAGAAACAAAGCCACCTATAAGTGAGGTTTCCGAGGATGTCGGTGACCGTTGGAAAGATATACAATACAGCAATGACTTTCTGGCTGAGGAAGATATGAAAAAGCCAGAAGAAAGTGACTCTACCAGGTTACTGGTTGACGATAGTTTAATAACCAGCATAGAACGTGCTTTTTATGAGAGTCAAAATCCTAAAGCAGAACCAAGTTACTCTTCAAGGGTTGAACACAATAGGGAACCAAAAGAGTTTGAGCGAAAAGACCAAGCTGAACAAAACAAAGTTTCTAAGTCTGATAAAGGTAAAGAAGATGACAGTGATCTGTACTCGATTAGAAATTTTTCTTTATAAATTTTCTAAAGAAAACCGAAAAATTATACGCAAGACATTTTTCGATAAAGTGGTTTTATGCGTTGTTCTCTGACTGTTCACTTAATGAGTTTCGTATGTGACGTTTGGCTAAGGAGGTTCTGGCAGCTTGGAGCCATTTACGGGTAGGTTTGGCAGAAGGTCTGGTTTCTATTTTGATTATATCTCCGTTTTGCAGTTGGGTATCAAGTTGCACCATTTTGTTGTTAACTTTAGCGCCAGAGATATGGTCACCGATCTCAGAGTGTATGGCATAAGCGAAATCTATGGGTGTAGCACCGGTTGGTAGGTCAACCACGTCACCTGTTGGCGTAAAAACAAATATGCGGTTGCTGAAGAAATCTTTCCGCATGTCATCTAAGAAATCGTAACCCTCAGTCTTTTCGTTGGTATACATGTCGGCTATTTGGCTTATCCAACGAGGTATTTTTTCATTATGAGGGGCTTTTATAGATTCGCTATCTTGTATATTGGTTATTTCTTTTTTGTTACCAGAAAAAGGTCTAAAAAGACTGGGAACCAGTTTGCTAAACCAAGAGCTGGTTTCTTTAGGGGAGTCTGGTTCGGTTACGTTTTTATAGGTTATGTGTGAAGCTACACCGTATTCGGCCTCACGATGCATTTGTTCGGTTCGTATTTGTATTTCCAGAATAGATCCCTCGTTGGTGGCTACTGTGGTATGTATTGATTGATAACCATTTGGTTTGGTAAAGGCTATGTAGTCTTTAACGCGGTTAGGTAATGGTCGCCACATTTCGTGAACAAGACCCAGCGCTCGATAGCAATCTTCTACGTTACCAACTATCACGCGCATGGCCATAAGGTCATGGATGCTTTCAATGTCCCAATCCTTCCTTTTTAGTTTTTGAAATAGGCTATATATACCTTTGATACGATAGGTAACTTGAAATTTGTTGATGCCGGATTTCTGCAGAGTGGCATTGAGGTTGGCTTTTTCTTTTTCCAATATTTTATTTGAGCCTATCAGTTTACCTTCCAACAATTCTCTCACTTTTTTGTATTCGTTAGGGTAAACATAAGGGAAGGCCGTATCTTCCAAGTCTTTACGTATCCTACCCATTCCCAGTCGATGTGCTACGGGAACATATATCTCCAAGGTTTCTCTTGCTATCCGAAACTGTTTTTCTTTAGGAACATATTCAAGTGTCTTAACATTGTGTAGGCGATCAGTCAGTTTGATTATTAAAACCCTGATGTCTTGACTGGTGGCTACGAATAATTTACGGAGACTTTCATTATGTCTGTCGCTACCATAATAACGCACAGAGCCAAGTTTGGTGACACCTTCAACCAGAAAAAGTATCTCTTCACCAAACTCTTTATCTATATCGTCAGCCGTGACAGGTGTGTCTTCTATGGTGTCGTGTAGCAGTCCGGCTGCTATGGTTCTGGGACCCATACCCATTTTTGCCAATTGTTTTGCTACCGCTGTAGCGTGGTTCATATATGGTTCGCCTGAATAGCGGGTATGGTCTTTGTGGGCGGTGGAGGCAAATTCGTAAGCTTTTTCAATCAGTATTTTGTCTGCTTCACTAGGGTTTTTTAGTTCCTCGAGTATGGACTTTATATCATTCATTAGTACATTCTACTCTCTGTTAGGAGAGAATCAAGGTAAAGTTTTGAAATAAAACAATTTATAAATTGGTTACTACTAGGGCCTGTCCCCGAACTCACATTTTGATCATTTAACTCACGTGGTTAAGCCATAAAATTCCTAGAAAAGTGCGAGAAATCGAGTTCGGGGAGGTCCTACTAGTATTTTTGTGATTGTATTGTTATTTTTGTTTCCAGGACTTACGCGTTTGGCGAATTTCTTTGTTGCTTTCGTCACTCAAACCGTTGATCGTACCACCAAGTACGACTCACCCAGCTCCAGTTTCCGTGATCATTTATATTCTTTCGTGACTGACTAAAACATTTTTTGGTTTATTACGTTAGTAATAAATGGTTACCGAAACTGGGGCTGGGTCAGCGCCTCAAACTTCATCAGAAACGCGTAAGTCATGGTTTCATTAACTCTTGCGCATCTTCAAGGCTAAAAGTTTCCAAGTTAACCTTTTCAGGTAAGGAGATACGTCTAAAACCTTTTCTTAAGTAAAGTCCCGATTTTGATTGATAGACATTAACCAGTTTTTTTGTTTTAGGATCTACACCTAGGGTCTTAGCTAAAGTCTCTCCTTTTCTACCAGGCTTCGGTTCACGCAGTAACTCCTTGGCTCTGTCTAGGGTTATGTCGTAAGGATTATCCGTACCTTTTAACGAACGATAGTCACCGGCATGAACTATGTATGGACCAAAGCGACCTAAGCCGGCGGTTATTGGCTCACCTGTGTCTTCGTGCAAGCCCAGTTCTCTGGGTAGGGAAAGGAAACGCAAGGCTTCTTTAATAGAGACATTTTCCGGATCTACGTCTGGTGGTAGAGGTGACCTTTTTGGTTTTTTAGCATTTCTTTTACCTTTTTCCGGAGTTTCTCCCAGTTGAACGTACGGTCCATAGCGTCCGGTTAAAATATATATATTTTCTCCTGTTTCCGGATCTTTACCTATCGTTTCAGCTTCTTTTATCTCACTACCGTCTATGAGTCTGGCGCCCATGCAATCGGGATATTTTATACATGATAAAAATTTTCCGTGACGGCCAAGTTTTATCACCATCTCGCTCTTACACAGCGGACATTTCCATTCTTTAGGAGCCGGCCCCAGATTTGTTAATTTTTCTATATTTTCTTTTAAGCTAACTGCTTTAGTGAAAGGTTTATAGAATTGGTCCAAGGTCTTTACGTACTCTCTTTTACCGACCGCTATGTCGTCCAACTTACTCTCCATGTCGCTGGTAAAGTCATCGCTTATGTAGTCAGTAAAGTGTTCTTCTAAAAAACTTGAAACTACGTCACCGGTATCGGTAGGTATAAGAGTTTTGCCTACTTTAGTAACGTATCCTCTGTTAATGATGGTTTTCATGATCGAGGCGTAGGTTGAAGGTCTGCCGATCCCTCTTTTTTCAAGTTCCTTTATTAGACCAGCCTCAGAGTAGCGGTTGGGCGGTTGAGTCTGTTTTTCTTCCACTGCAAAACTTTTTAAAATAAGCTTGTCACCTTTAGCGAGCTTAGGTACTTCAATATCTTCACCGCGGGCCTTAGGATCTGCTACCAACCAACCATCAAAAACTACCCTCGAGCCATTAACCGTGAAGTCTGGGATTTTGTTATCTTTACTGGTTATATTGGCAATAACTTTGGTGCGTAGTACACGAGCGGGTGCCATTTGTGAAGCAATGGACCGCGACCAGATTAGGTTGTAAAGCGCTTTTTGGTCTGCGGTATTGCCGGCTGTAGTGTTGTTTACTTTGGTAGGTCTGATTGCCTCATGAGCTTCTTGAGCTGATTTGCTCTTAGTTTTGTATGTTTGAGATTTAGCGTATTGATTACCATATTTACTTTTAATTAAAGTCAGTATTTGTTGCTGTGCTGATTTACTGAGTGTGGTTGAGTCTGTACGCATGTAGGTTATGTGTCCCGCTTCGTATAGTTTTTGTGCCGTAGCCATGGTCCTTGAAGGAGAGAAGCCCAGTCTGGAAGAAGCTGATTGTTGCAGGGTGGAGGTGGTAAAGGGGGCGCGGGCGGAGCGTTGGGCTTCATTTTCTTTTATATCTCTTACGTGCCACTCACTCGTTTCAGCTAACTGCTTTATTCTCTCTACTTCATTTCTGTCACGTGGTTCTGTGGAGCAGGTAAAAGGTACCACCAAGCTACCTTTTTTTAAGTTGGCGGTCATTATGAAATAGTCTTCTGGAATAAAAGCACGGATCTCTCTTTCTCGCTCCATTACTATACGTAAAGCAGGAGATTGGACTCGACCGGCGGAAAGTCCGTATCTAACTTTTTTCCAAATTAAACCCGAAAGATCGTAGCCAACTAAACGGTCCAGTACTCTGCGCGCTTCCTGTGCTTCTTTAAGGTTGGTGTCGATGGCTCGAGGGTTGTTTATAGCCTCATTAACTGCTTCTTTGGTGATTTCATGAAAAACTATTCTCTTTATGTTTTTGTTTTTATCTTTAATAAGTTCCGCAACATGCCACGCTATCGCCTCACCCTCTCGGTCGGGGTCGGAGGCCAGTAGTACACCATCGGACTTTTGAGCGACTGTCGCCATTTCTTTTATGACTTTTTCTTTACCGGGAGATACGATATATTTAGGTATATATCCATTCTCTATGTCAACCGCTTCTTTATTACTCTTGGGCAAATCGCGCACGTGTCCCACTGACGACATGACTTCATAGTCTTGGCCCAAGTACTGTTTTATAGTACGAGCTTTGGCTGGTGATTCAACTATTACAAGAGTTTTGTTCATAAATTTTTTTTAAATATAGCGTAACCTTAAAAGGATCATTTGTTTAATTGCAGTCTGTATCAAATACTATATGTGTTAATAAATGTCAAATAAAGTTGTAGTTTTTAAAGTAGCTTTAGTATAAAGATCTGTATTGACCACCTATTTGTGACACCAAACCTTTTATTTCCAGTTCAGACAAGATAATGTTTACATTCATAGCGGATAGTCCTGACTGTTGGATTATAATGTCTCTTTCTTTCGGTTCCTTCAGTAGCTTTAATAAAGTCTCTTCTTCTGCTGATAGTCCGGAATATTTTTGTGTATCAGCATCTTGTTTTTGTATGTTAAGAGCGTTTAATATGTCCATTGGTTCAGTTATCGGCACAGCTCCCAGTTTTAAAAACAAATGACCACCAGCACTTTGAGGTGAAAAAATATTCCCCGGTACCACTAACAGTTCACGATCGTATTCTACTGTCAATCGAGCGGTACTCATTGTGCCTGATCTCTGAGAAGCCTCTATCAACAAGGTGGCTTCAGATATTCCGGCCATTAAACGATTGCGTTGCAAAAAAGACCAAGGTGTAGCTTTAAAGTCCGGTTCGAATTCGGATAGTAGGCCACCACCATTATCCATTATCCTTTTTGCCAGTCCACGGTGTCGGCGTGGGTATATAACTTTATCATCAATTCCTGATCCTGGTATAGCTAGGGTGTACATACCAAACCTTAGTGCCAACTCATGAGCCAGTGAGTCTATACCTAAAGCCAAGCCGGATACTATACCAATGGGTGAACCGGCAAGGCCGGACAGTAAATGCTCAACTACTTGCGCACCGTAGTTAGTGTAACGACGAGAACCCACTACTGTTAATAGTTTAATATCTGGTGGCGGTAAATTGCCACGTAATGTTAAGCTTTTTGGCGGGTCGGGCAGTTCTCGCAATCCTCTGGGGTGGTCTTTTTTATCTAGGGTTATCAGGGGGTACATATGTTTAATCACTATTCTATCAGTAAAGTGTATTATGACCTTGTTATTTTAAGTTTTTTCTTTAGTATATGGTGATATGTTGGATATAAAATTTATTCGTGACAACTTAGATATTGTCAAAGAAGCGGCAAGAAAAAAACACATTAATATTGATTTAGATAGATTACTAGCGGTTGATGAGTCAAGACGCCAAGTTTTGCAAGTAATGGAAGAGAAGAAAGCAGAACAAAATCGCGTTTCTAGGGAGGTGTCGACTGTCACTGACCAAGTGGTTCGTGGTCAGTTGATATCTGAAATGCAGGCTCTTAAAGAAGAGATATCCTTGGAAGAACAAAAACTGAAACCAATCATGGAAGAGTGGCGTTCTTTAATGTTGCAAGTACCAAACATACCGGACATGTCTGTTCCTGAAGGAGTAAGTGACGCGGATAATGAAGAGTTAAAGACATGGGGTAAGAAACCGGTTTTTGATTTTGAGGCGAAAGACCATATACATATAATGACGGCTCTAGGTATGGTTGATTTTGAGCGTGGTGCCAAAGTTCATGGTTTTAGAGGTTATTACTTACTGGCAGATGGCGCACGTCTGTCTTGGGCTATTTGGAATTATGCCAATGACTTTTTTGGTCGAAGAGGTTTTGATCAACTGTTGGTGCCGACCATAGTCCGAAAAAGCAATCTTTATGGTACCGGTCACCTACCTAATGAGGTTGAGGATATCTATAAAACTCAAGACGATGATTATCTTATTGGTACCAGTGAAGTGTCCGCAATGGGAATGTACGCTGATGAGGTTTTGGATAAGTCCGATTTTCCCATAAAGCATTTGGCTTTTTCCCCATGTTATAGAAGAGAAGCAGGTAGTCATGGTAAAGACACAAAAGGTTTAATAAGAGTGCATGAATTTTTCAAAGTCGAACAAGTTGTTCTATGTGAAGCTTCCCACGAAGCGTCTGTAAGGTATCATGAGGAAATAAACAGAAACACTGAAGAGTTTATTGAATCACTCGGTATTCCTTATCGAACGGTGAAAAATTGTGGCGGAGACTTGGGTCAAGGACAGGTACTCAAATATGACATAGAGCTGTGGGTACCTCTCGAAAAGAAATACCGAGAAATCAGTTCGGCATCATATTTCCATGATTTCCAGACCAGACGTTTCAACATTAGATATAAAGATGAGGAAGGTAGACTGCGATACGCTCATTCTCTTAACTGTACCGCGATACCGACGCCTCGTATTTTGGTTTCTTTAGTTGAAAATTTTCAACAGTCTGATGGTTCTATTGCCATACCCGAACCTTTACGGCAGTATTTTGGTAAGGACTTGATCAAATAGTTAATAATTATTCGGTTTTTTTAATAACTCAATTACTCATGAACGACCATAGACCGGCTCGTTCCGGACGATATCGTCATAAAAAAAATAGGCAGTGGCAACTTAGCCCCTTACACAAACAGTTGTTTTTAGGGGCTTTGGTTTTTATATTGATTCTGGCACTAGTAAGTGTCATTTGGTATGTTACCAGAATAGAATCTTGGCAAATCGAGCAGTTGGAAGTGAGTGGGGGGTCAACCATCTCCCATGAAGTGGTTGAGGATAAGGTCTGGAGTGTTTTGCAAGGCAGTTATCTGCGTTTGGTACCTAAGACTTTTGCTATTTTTTATCCTAAAAATGAGTTGGTTAGATCTATTAAAGAAATGCAACGTATAAAAGAAGTAAGGGTGTCACGACATGGGTTAAACAGATTGTCAGTTTACTATGAAGAGTATGTACCAAAAGCTTTATGGTGTGAATATGAAAATAGACAAGAATGCCTATTTCTTGATGAAACAGGTTTTGCCTTTTCTAAGGCTCCTACTTTAACCGGCGCCACATTGTTTCGTTTTGTCACTACCGGTCAAGAAGTTAGTTTGGACACCATTATAGTTGAAGAGAGTCTTTTTCTTAATGCTTTATCTTTTGCCAATAGGTTGGCGTCAAACTTTGATTATCGCATAGCTTCTATAGTAATAGATGGAGAAGAGGATGTGGAATTTGAACTGGTTGCCGGTGGTTCTATATTGATCTCAAGGAGTGTAGGTTTTGATGTTAGTTTTGAAAATTTAAGAACCGTCTTAGCTTCAGAGTCATTTCAAGAATTACCGGCCGGAGAATTTCGCTACATAGACCTTCGTTTTGGAGATAGGATATTTATTAACGACACGCTTTTGGTTGAAGAAGAGGAAGTGATTAAGGAAGAGGAAGAAGAAATAGAGACACGGTTAGATGAAATAGTCTCAGATGACCTGTCAGATGAGGGAGAAGAGGGTATTGTAGTGAATGAGTCAGAGTCTTTAGGAGCTGGTGTAGTTGACGAAGATTTAACAAATGATACGGAGTAAAAGTGTGTGCTGTAGAAATAATGAGGGTGTAGAGGCTTGATGATCAATTCTTATGACAGATAAAAAAATACCAGTTAAAAATTTTTGGCAAAATTTACCACGACCCTGTGTGGTTTTGGCTCCAATGGCCGATGTAACAGATGGTGCTTTTAGGAGAATTATAGCTAAGTATTCATCTCACCGCAGAAATGATGGTACCTTAGGTGGCTCTGACGTAATGTGGACGGAGTTTGTGTCCGCCGATGGGTTAGTTAGAGCAAATCCCGATGGTAAAAGAAAACTAATGGCAGACCTTATATATGATGAATCAGAAAGACCGATTGTGGCTCAGTTGTTTTCATCAGATCCGGGACATATGGAGTATGCTACGTCTTTGTGTAGAGAGATGGGTTTTGATGGAGTGGATATAAACATGGGTTGTCCTGATCGCTCTATAGAAAAGCAAGGCTGTGGTTCCGCTATGATAAAAAACCCTAAACAAGCCAAGGCGGTTATAAGGGCCGCGCAACATGGTGCCGGCTCGGGAAAAGAAGGCGGTATACCTGTGTCGGTTAAAACCAGACTGGGCTACAACCAAGATGAGTTGGAAACTTGGTTACCACAGCTATTGGAAGAGAACCCGGCGACTTTAACTCTGCACGCTAGAACACGTAAAGAGCTTTCTAAAGTGCCGGCTCGGTGGGAAAGGGTTAGGTGTGCGGTAGATATTCGTAACGCGTTGCATTCTGACACTCTTATAATCGGTAATGGTGATGCCATTTCGGTAGCCGATGGTTTATTAAAGGTAGAACAGTCGGGAGCGGATGGGGTAATGTTGGGACGTGCTATTTTTGGAAACCCTTGGTTATTTCATCCTGAAAAAGATCTGTCGACGGTGTCTATCAAAGAACTTTTAACAGTCATGGTTGAACACACTAAACTTTTTTCACAATTACTACCTCACAAAAACTTTTCCGTGATGAAAAAACACTATAAAGCTTACGTGTCTGGGTTTAGTGGCGCTAGTGAATTACGTTTGCAACTGATGGCTTGTGATGGAGCCGATGAGGTAGAATCAATTGTCCACTCTTTTCTGTCAGCAAACCTTTATAAGTAAACTTTACTTGGTAAACTAGAGGGAGATGCTAGTAAGAAATTAGTAATTTTCAAAAAAAATTTATGAGTGAAATCCTACAAGCCAACATTTTCTTTTTTATCACCAGTGTGGCGGTTGTGGTTTTTACTATTTTATTATGTACGATTCTGTATCAAATCCTCAAGATAGTTAAATCAGTTAAACGTATCGTAGATAGAGTGGAGGCCGGTAGTGAACAGTTAGCCTCCGATATGTCAAAATTGCGAAGTTATTTTCAAGAGGGTGGGTTTATGGGTAGTATGTTTAGCTTTTTTATGAGTAAGCGTGGTACGGAAAAAAAGCAAAAAAGAAGGTCACGTGTTAGTAAAGATTAAATTAGTAAAGTTTAGTTATAAAAAATATGAACAAGAAAAATCAAGAAAAGTCCAGTCATTCATTAGGTATAGGTATCGCTCTTACTACCGCAGCGGTGGCTGCTGTTGGCACCTATTTTCTTTATGGAAGTTCAGAAGCCAGTAAAAATAGAAAGAAGGTTAAAAGCTGGATGCTTCGCGCTAAGGCTGAGGTACTTGATGGTTTAGATAATATAAAATACATGACCGAAGAAGACTTTCAAAAATTGGTCTCGACTGCGGTTGCCACCTACGCTCATGCGCAAAAAATGTCTAAAGCTGAAATACGTGATTTCACAAAGGAAATGCATGATAGTTGGGAGTTTTTGGTAAATAGTGGTACTGTAAAACTATTGACCACCGAACAAATGGCAAAAAGTCTAGCCAATAAAGAAACGAAATCAAAAGCAAAAACGGCGCCTAAAAAGAAAGCTACCGGCAAAAAAACTGCCAAAAAGACATCTTCTAAAAAATCAACAGGTAAGAAAGTCAGTACTAAGAAGATAAAGAAATAAAAATAGTATAGAAAGAATATGCATCGCGTTGCAACTCATATTTTTGTCGCCCTGATCCCGATAGTTACTTTTTCTTTCGGTTTACTTCTCTTAGCCGGTTCACCACCGGAAGATGTGTTTGAACATGAGTATTCGGAACCGGAATTGGTAAAAGATTTTACATTCTCGGCAACAGGTACGGTAAAAGCAAGAAGTTGGTATGTCTTTGACTTGGCTAGTAACCAAGTCTTGTTATCCAATAGAGAGGATGAGTTGTTGCCAATTGCCTCCATTACTAAACTTTTCAGTACCGCTCTGTTTAACAAGTATGCTACCACCAGTAGTGAGGTATTGCTAACCAATAGTGATGCCAATGTACTCGGTATTACCGGTAATCTAAATGCGGGTGATAGGTTAAATATGCGAGAGTTGTCCATTCTGTCTTTACTCGTTTCCTCTAATGTGGCCGCTACAGCACAAGCACGTTTGTATCCTTACGACCTGATAGAAGCTATGAATAGGTATACTGCCGGTGCCGGTTTGTCCGCGTCAGAAGTGGTGTTTACAGACACTTCCGGTTTATCAAGCGGTAATAGAGCCACAGCTAGAGCTTTAGGTAACTTACTTTCTTATTTGTATCACCAAGACCCCTATGTTTTAGAGGTCACTCGTTTACGTCAATACATGAACGAATCTAAGGGTTGGAAAAACAACAGCCCTTTTATAGAAGAGTCCGGATACCTTGGTGGTAAGCATGGCTATACTCCCGAGGCGGGGCGTACGGCAGTGGTTTTGTTTGAAGAGTCGGTAGCCAATGGGCCGGATAGGGTGATTGGCTACGTGGTCTTGGGGAGTAATGACGTACATAAAGACGTCACCTCACTGCGTGCTCTAGTAAGGGCTTCGGTTCGATACGAATAGTTTCTCGGTCTATAGTTTTGTTGTTTTCAATATAACCCTCACCAAAAAAATATGGCGTTTTTATAATGTTTAACTTGTTGTTATACTGAACATCTATGGATGAAAAAAAATCACAATTCACTGCTTTGTATAGGAAATATAGACCTCAAAATTTTGATGAAGTGCTTGATCAGGATCATATAGTTAAAGTTTTAAAAGGAGCTATAGAAAAAGATCAGGTGCCCCACGCTTTACTTTTTTCCGGTGGTCGCGGAACCGGTAAGACAACTGTGGCACGCATCTTCGCGTCGGCTATAGGGGCGGGACCTATGGATATTTACGAAATAGACGCTGCCAGTAACCGCGGTATTGAGGATGTTCGTGAGTTACGTGAAGCAGTGCATACTTTACCTTATGAAAGTGAGCGGAAAGTCTATATCATTGATGAGGTTCACATGCTCACCAAAGACGCTTTCAACGCCTTATTAAAAACTTTAGAAGAGCCACCCGCTCATGTAGTTTTTATTCTTGCCACCACTGAAGAGGATAAAATACTTGATACCATACTAAGCCGATGTCAGGTATTTCGTTTTCGTTCGCCCAGTCGGACAGTGCTTAAAAAAGCGGTCATAGACATTGCTAAAGCGGAAGGTTTTACCTTAAAATCCGAAGCCGCGGAGCTTATAGCCATAGCCGCTGATGGTTCTTTTAGAGATGCTTTAGGTGTGACTCAGAAAGTGATCTTGTCTTCAGGAGACGATATAGGAGATAGTGACGAAGTGGCAGACATAATTGGCGCGCCACGAAAAGAGATACTGAATAAGCTGATGGATTCGCTCGCTAATAAAGATCTTCAATCAGCTCTGAAGGCGGTAGATGAAGCGGTGGCGGTGTCTATAAATATGAAAATATTTACCCGCTTACTCTTAGAAAGGGTGAGAGCGGTTATTTTGCTTCGTTACGTTCCAGATCAAGCTGATAAACTGCTTGAGGGATTTGGAGTAGAGGAACAGGAGAAGATACGCAAGTACGCAAAAGAATCAGCCACTTCCATACATTCTCATCTTTTAGTTCGTTTACTGGATGCCGCCTTATACAACGGCCTTACTGACCTGCCACAAATACCACTGGAGTTAGCGCTGATAGATACTTTTGGAGAATCAAACAGCGTCGCCGGTGGGGTGGCAAGAAAAGATAAATAGTGTTAAAGACTATTTTATATGGAAGTATTTTTTGTTCGGCATGGTGAGACAGATGGCAATCAGGTCAAACGTCATCAGTTTTCTCATATTTCACTAAACGAAAAGGGGAAGAAACAGGCTTTGGCTGTGGCTGACAGACTCAAGGAAATTAAACCCACTCATTTATACACCAGTTCATTTAAACGTGCGGAGGAAACAGCAGGTTTTATAAAACAAGCAACCGGTTTAAAGGTCGTGTCTATGCCGATGTTTGCGGAAGTAATCAGGCCTGAATACATTCGCGGAGAAAGTCATTTTGGATTTAAGTCTTTTTTCTATATGATGGCATGGTATTTCTCATTGCAAAACGAGACAATAAGAAAAGGTGGTGGGGAAACTTATAACGACTTTATACAAACAGTAGACAAGGCGGTTGACTGGTGTCAGAAGTTTGCAACTGACGATAGGTTGGTCATAGTGTCACATTCTGTATTTATAAACTTTTTTTTGATGCAGGTAATTTACGGTGAGTTGAAGTGGTGGCAGACACCCAGACGTTTCTTTACAATTTTAAGACTTAAAAATACAGCCATCGTTCACTTGAGTTTTAAATCCAAAGATGAGTATTCGGCCTTTGGGGATTGGAAATTTATAGGTACAGACACAGAGCATATATCTACGTAAACGAACACAAATACCTTCGCCAACACTCACCTAAATAACCCACTTGATAAGCTTGATTATATACTCTGTTTTATGGCAGTATAACCAGTACGGTCAAATTGCCCGATCGTCTAATGGTAGGACGTTGGTTTCTGGCACCAAAAATTGGGGTTCGAGTCCCTGTCGGGCAGCCAACTAGTGAGACCGACCGAGGTCCCTAAAATAGCTATATTTTGCAACATCGTTTCAGGACGAGTCATGGACTCGAACTTTTGTGTTTTTTACTAAATTAAAAAGGAAATGGGGGAGGAAATGGGGATAAGTCCGTTATTTTAACAAAAACTGTGTCCTAATATATTCATGCCACGCATGAATCGAGTTGCTGTTGGTGATGTTGTGTACCATGTGCTCAATCGCTCCAATGGTCGG
>SKGH01000107.1 GCA_007117575.1 Candidatus Kaiserbacteria bacterium
GTGGTTTCACCTCCACACCGCTGTATGGGCAGTCTGACCGGAGCCACGAAGGCAGGATGCCATGAGCCACATACAGCGGTGTATGTGCGACACTTAAAACGTATCATAGAATGTCTGACCGTTTGGCAAGAAATAGCATTGACGGCGGGCGCGTCATCTATGCGGTAGATACTGAAAGGATCGTGTCTTTGCGCTTTCCGACATTTTGGTTTGAACCCACTCCGCAAGGGTTGTTCATGTTGCAAGTGGCGTTTGGTCAGTCTAAATACTACTCGGACAATTTGGTACAAAATGTGAAAAGAGGCATCCGCCAAAAACTGCGACGCGGGGAGTGGCTCACCAAAGCCCCGTTTGGGTATCTGAATAATCCACGCACTCGGAATATCGAACCCCATCCTGTGAACGCGAAGATAGTGGAGTGCGCTTTTCTGGAGTATGCAAAAGGCGGACATGGCTTGGTATCCCTGTCGCAGTATTTGGCGGATTTGGGAGTGGTGACTTCCAAAAACACGCCACTTGCCAAATGTTCCATCAAACACCTCTTGAGCAATCGAGCCTATCTCGGCTTCGTGCGTCACTATGGTGAATGGTTTGAAGGAACATTTGAACCAATTATTTCCCCGAAATTGTTTGAAGCCGTGCAGACAATACTTGCGAGCAAGGCGCGTGCGCCGAAGCGAAGAAATCGCCATGATTTTCCATTTTTGGGATTGTTCCGCTGTGGTGAGTGTGGTGGTATGTTTACGGCGCAACACGCCAAAGGCAATGGCGGTATTTATCGCTACTATCGTTGCACCAAGAAGCACGGCACTTGCTCGCAAGGGTATGTGCAAGAATCGGACTTGGCTTTTCAAATCAAGCAACGGCTTCAAACAATATCACTTTGCGATGAGTACGCAGATTGGATGTTGGCGAGAATCGACGAATGGGAGCAGGAAGAAACGCTAGTATCGCACAGTGATGTTCAAAATCTTTCGGACAAGTTAAAAGCGAGTGAGGCACGCATGGAGAGGTTGGTGTCTGCATACTTGGATGGAGATATTCCGAAGGAGATATATTTGAAAAAGAAAGACGAGAGTATGCGCGCCTCACTCACTTTTAAGTCACAGAAGAATGATTTTGAACAACGGAGAAATATTTGGGTCGAACCCTTGCGGGAGTGGGTTATGGATACAAAACAAGCCACTTTTTTGTCCTCATCCACCGATTTCTCCGAAATCGCTTCCTTCGTCCAAAAAATCGGAACGAACCATGCGGTTCGTGACAAATCCGCCCGTTTTTCCGTCCCGCCACCCAGCCATTTTGTCGCTACGCGACGGGGTTTTATGCCTCTTGTCGCACCTTTGGCGCGACCTTCTTTCGCCCTTACGGACGCTGACGTATCATTTTGTGCGGGTGAGAAGAATCGAACTCCCGACTACTGCTTGGAAGGCAGTCGTTTTACCACTAAACTACACCCGCAATTGAAGAAGTATTGCACCGGTCTGTATACACAAAAGTGCGAAAGGTTAAAAACTTTACTTCCATCTACATTGTTTTTGAATAACAATGTGTAAACATTAACATATTGTTATTTTATTATCTACTTTGCATTTTCTCTATACAAAGTGGAGTGGGGTTATTTTAACAACAATTTATTATGATTTCTAGTCATTGTATTGCTATACTAACATGTATATGTTTCGTGCCATTTTTTACTCTTTACTATTTATGCTATTGCTTGGATATTCAGTTTTCTCTGACCGTGTGGCTTATTTTATTCTTAGCGGTCTTGTACAACAAACAGATCACGCTTACACAAGCACCACACACCATGACCTGATAGAACTTCCTTCTTCTTTAGAGAACGAATTGGCAATACCAAGCATACTAATAGAAAACACAAGTTACCAACAAGCTAGTGTCATAGACGGTCTGTTAAGTATAAGACAACCGGCAACTCCTTTAGGTGCTTTGGTAAACATATACTGTACTCATAAAACAGGTAGACAAATACGTACCACAACAGGATCGGGGTTTTTTATTCATCCCAGAGGGGTTATCTTAACCAACGCTCACGTGTCCCAGTTATTACTCTTAGCACAAGTTGATGGAGACACGGAATGCATAGCACGTAAGGGAACTCCCGCAACCAGCGCCTACAACATAGATTTATTGTATATTTCTCCCGCTTGGATAAGACAACACGCTCACCTACTACGTTCAACATCTCCCAGCGGTACAGGGGAAAGAGATTATGCTCTTCTGTATGTCACCGGTAGTCTTACCGACACTCCTTTACCAAACCAGTTCCCCACTCTCCCCATAAAAACTTCTCCCCTGCCCTTATCTTATAAAAACACACCCATAAGAGCAGCCGGCTATCCGGCAACCGCTCTGGCAACAGAAGGTCGATTTGCCGATCTGCGTGGTGTGGAAGTTGGTAGCATAATAACCGAACTGATGACTTTCGGGTCCAACATGGTTGACCTAGTGACTCTGGCCGGTACCGAACTTGGTACTCAGGGAGTATCTGGAGGACCTGTGGTGAATCAAGAAGGACGTGCTATCGGTCTCATAACCACCAGAGGAAACGATGAATTGTTTGGAAACGGTAGTTTACGTGCTTTAACTATATCGTACATAGACCGTACCATATCTGAAGAAACCGGTTTTTCTTTAACACAAAACTTGGGAGGAGATTTAAACAGACGAGCGAAAATTTTTCAAGAAACAATAGGTGTTTTCTTAACATCTATTTTAAGAAATGAACTAGAAAGATAAACTACGACTCTATTCCCCACCTTTTTTTAGAAAAATTGTTTGTGTGGGGTAAGCAAAGTTAATATTTTCAACTGAAAAACGATCCATTAACTCAAAGTTAAACTCTTGTTTAATGCGCATATATTCGTTGAAATCAGGTGATTCTACATAAAACACAACTTCATAAATAAGAGCAAAATCGCCAAATTTTGTAAAATGGACTCTGTCCAATCTTCCCCCATCAAGTTTTTCAAAAATCTCAGTTACCATTTGAGGTACCGCTTTTACTTTTTCAGCCGGTGTCTCATAAGCGATGCCAAACTCAAAAGCCACTCTTCTTTCTTTCATTTTTTTGAAATTCTGTACTCTGGTAGTCGTTAACTCATTATTAGAAACCACCAACTCCTCCCCTTGCAGAGTTCTTAAGCGAGTAGATTTTATACCAATATTTTCCACTACTCCCATGTCGTTACCTATCACTACAAAATCACCAACTCTAAAAGGTTTATCAAAATAGATAGAAAAAGAGGCAAATAAATCTGACAAAACACCTTGCAAAGCAAAAGCTATGGCCACACCACCAATACCCAGACCGGCTATTAAAGACGTAACTTCTATACCCAAATTGGATAATACAAATATTAGACCAAAAGACCAAAGTAGTATTTTTGCCAACATGGACACCAAGTTGGACATAGTAGCGGAGTTTGGATCTACATTTCCGTATTCATCTACCCTGTTTTTTAAGTAATCACCAACAACTTGCTCAATTACGGTAGAAATTATCCTTATAGCTTGCCAAGCCAGTGTTACATATAAAACACCGTTAATAAGCAGAGTGGACACCTGAGGTAGAGAAAAGAACTGTACGGATAGCCAAATTGATACCAAAATATAAACCCATGAACTGATACCTTCTATAGCTTTTATTAAAACCGCTACATACTTGATATGTTTTTTATTCTCAGTCCATGAACGGAGTTTGTATATGACCACATCTCTGATTACCCATAGAACAATGTATGATAAAATGAACACTATCAACGCCCAGACCAGATTTGTAATGTCAACCTCACCCCAATAAGGTAAAGATATTGTTATGTCAGGTATAAGCGCAGTCAACGTAGATGTGGAAACGGAATTCATAATGAATTAATTAATATAAATTACTTGATAATATAAATAAAGAAATGATCATTTGTTCATGATAGTAGCACCTACTTCTGCTTTAAAGCAAGAAAACCGGTACTTACGCGTTTGGCGAATTTCTTTGTTGCTTTCGTCACCCAAACCTTTCATCGTACCACCAAGTACGCCTCACCCAGCTATAGTTCCGGTAAACATTTATTACTAACGTAATAAACCAAAATCGTTTTAGTCAGTCACGAAAGAATATAA
>SKGH01000053.1 GCA_007117575.1 Candidatus Kaiserbacteria bacterium
CAGTTTCGGTAACCATTTATTACTAACGTAATAAACCAAAAAATGTTTTAGTCAGTCACGAAAGAATATAAATGATCACAGAAACTGGAGCTGGGTGAGGCGTACTTGGTGGTACGATGAACGGTTTGAGTGACGAAAGCAACAAAGAAATTCGCCAAACGCGTAAGTCCTGATATATTTGGTGTTTTAGAGCCATGTTGCTGTTTAAAGAGATTAGTTAATTACTCTAACATGGTTAGCTTCCAAAGCGTGCCGAGCTAGTAAATATAGTGCCGCTGACCAAGCTTGGTCTTTCATACCTATTGGTTCACCTGTTTCAGCGTGTAGATATTCATTGAAGGCGAATTTTTTTTGAGACGCATCAAGGGTAATTGATGCGGTAAGTAAATCAAAAGTATGTTCAGCCTTAGATAGGTTGCCGGTTGCAACCAGTGCCAGCACATAAAAACCACCTATCATCGGCCATATACCACCGTTGTGGTAATGGTTGGGTAGATTAAGGTCGGCAAAACGGAAATAATAACGCCACTCCTCACTGCCTTCCTCGATAATGGGGTATATGGCTTTAGCGGGGTATGGCTTAGTCAGTGCCTTGTGTTCAATAAAGGACAGGATTGCTTCAGATTGTTCTTTATCTGTTAGTTTGCTGACTATGGCTAGTAAATTACCTAAAGTATCAAACCATTCACCAAAATTTCTAAAGGTGACATAAGGTAAGAAGTAAGAGTTTTCTGTTAATATTCTTTTTTCGGGTAATAGTAGTTTACGACCCAACGAATCAAAACCTTGTTCGTTGTAGGCACTGGTACTAAAGCTGTCGTGTACTATTTCAGCTAGGTTTTTACCCGGTTCATACCACAATCTTTTATTTATAGATGACTTTATCTCGACGGATTCTTTTTTTAACCATTGTGCTTCTTCATAATTACCTAAAAGCTCAAGAGCCTCAGACAGCTCGTTGGTTGCCCAGTAACGCATTATGTTTACATATAAACTTTTACCCCTGACTGGAAATAAGTCCATCCAGCAGGCGGCTTCTTGGATGGCTATTAGACCACTTTGGTCGTGATCTTGGTGACGTAGCCAAGATAAAGATTTTAAGGCGGAGGAAGTCAGGGATTTTGCTTCCGTATCGTCGGGATTTTTTTTGAGATAGAGGGCTGTGATTAGCGCAAACCAAGAACAACCGTCACCATAGGCACGGAAATTGACTCTTTTTTTACCTAGAAAATCGATCTTGTTTGGTATTAACCCCAGTTCAGTTTGGTGGTCTCTTAAGGATAGTAGTGAAATACGTGTACCGGCTATGAGTTCTTCATCGTTTAAGGTTAGGCTGGCAAGAGATATCATCATGGAGTCTCTTGCCCAAAGGTTGTGGTAACCGCCACTTTTTCCTGAGGCGGAAAAACCTTGTGGCATACGGCAACTAAGTAGTAAACGTTTCGCTTCAATAGAGGCCTCTTTTTTCATGTTTTTGAGTTTAGCACGGTAAGGGTTTTTAATACATAAACATATGCATATGTATTCCTTGCGTTGTTTAGTCTAGCCTTTTCATTGGTTATTAAACCGGTTACTGTGTTTAATTATATATAGTGGGTAATTGGATAATTTTGATTATCGTTAGAGTATAATATGTGTATGAACATTGAAAAAGTCTATATAGGTGGTTGGTTTCAAAGAACCAGACTGCATCTCAGTGAAATTTATGATTTCACTCGCGGTTATCCCTCACCGATTGCTTTAGATAATGACAAGTTAAACAGTTACAGAGGCAATATGAACATAGACTCTGTGGAGTTGGTGGTTGATAATTTAGAATATATATATTTAAAAACCGGAGTGATAGACCTTCGTATCTTTGAAGATGGCTTAATAATACTTGAGACTTATCATTCGCACGATTTACAGCGTGATATTGATATTCTAACGGAATATTACGAACGTCGATTGTCTCCGGCTCTTAAGTATCTCTTTAGTTTGGGAGCCCCTGTTCCTAAAGAGTTGGCAAATATAAAGACAGTGTATCCTTATTTTGTAGAGACAACTGATACGGAGCCTGAAAGAGTTGAACAATTGTTTGCAGAATTTTCTCAAGGTAATTATTCTACTGAACATAAAGACGGCTACGATCTTTACCGTGCTGATACTTTGTATGTAATTAACCGTCGCGCTATTACTTCGGAAGACGCACGAAGGTTTATTGAAGAGAAGATCTTTTTAAAAGAATTTAGAGGTCAGTTACATAGATATTTAAACCTGCATAGAACTATTTGGGAAGAGATAGCCAAGGTCAACGAATGTGGTCGTTTGCGTGGAAAAGATATACCGGAGCATAAAGAAAGAATAGACTGCTACGCTAAAACCATTAGCTTTATCGCCACTCGCATAGACCAGATGGATACTTATTTACATACGAGACAGAAAATTTTACTAAACGACAACAGACTAATTAGTTTTAATACGGAATTAGCTTATCATCATGAGACAATGAGTGATTCCCTTGACTATGTTAAAGATATATGGAACTTAACGCAAAATTACGTAAAGACAGCCCAGAAAGTCTTTACTGAATTGGTGGCTAAGTCTACAAATAATTCCGTCCATAATCTAACAGTTGTTACATCAATGGGTGTGGGCGCTACTTTAATCGGTTTGTTCACAGTTACTGACCTGCCAACCATTTCTTGGTTCAGCATGTCTTACTTTATAGCGCTCGCTTTCTTTGGTTATATGGTGAACAGGATACTTAAAATATGGTCAGAAAATAAATCTTACGGAATTACTCACATTGATGTCGATAAAGATATATAGCTTTAATTAAAATTATGTCTAAAAAACAAAGTGTTTTTTGGTCTTTTGTCCAAGCTGTAGCTATTGTGTCCGGTACGATTATCGGAGCCGGTGTGTTAGGGGTGCCTTATGCTATTTCACAGGTCGGCTTATTGGCCGGTTTGATGTTGTTGCTGTTGGTGGGGTTTTGCATGTGCGCGGTAATGCTTTATGTGACTGAAGTGGCTCATTCGCTTGAAGGTAGGCATCAACTGACCGGCTATATTGAGAAATATCTCGGCAAGCAAGCTAAAAGGGTGTTCACGTTAGCTATTGGTGTAAATATTTACGGAGCTTTATTAGGTTATACTATCGGTCAAGGTGAGGTTTTGTCTTCTATTTTTTGGGGCGAAGAGTTTATTTGGTCGCTTATGTTTTTTCTTTCTTTTTCTTTATTCATTGTGTTTGGTATAAACATTATAAAGAAGTTAGAAGTGTTTTTGACCATATTCGTCACTTTTTTGCTGGTTGGTATTACTGTTTACATGTTTGGTATTATAGATACTGAAAATTTACTTTTGATCAATAGCTTCTCTGGTATGTCTATCATGAATACTTACGGCGTTTTGTTATTTGCGTGTTTTGGTTTAACTGCCGTGCCACAAGTGAGGGAAATACTAAAAAAACAGTCTGTAAGTTTGATGAAAAAAGCGGTAGTGGTCGGCTCCATACTGCCAATTGTTTTATATGGTCTTTTTGCTATAGCGGTGATAGGGGTGACCGGTCAAAATACTTCGGAGATAGCTGTCATTCAGCTTGGTGAGCAGTTGGGTAGGTGGGTAGTGGTTGCGGGTTCTGTCTTGGCTTTTTTTGCTATGGCCAGCAGTTTTGTTGCGCTTGGTTTGGCACAAAGAACTATTTTTGAATATGATCATAAACTGCCAAAAAGTCTATCCATAATAGCTACATTATTAGTTCCTGTCAGTCTTTATGTGTTTGGATTTCGTAATTTTATTGAAGTTATAGGTTTCGTTGGTGGTTTATCTTTAAGTTTGGTTGGTATGGTGGCGGTGGTTTTGCGCTACAAGATGAGAGCATCTAATAATTTAAAGGGAAGTGTGGGGGTAAAAAGTTACATGATTTATTCGTTTGTATTTTGTTTTTTTCTGGTTGGAATGGTCTCTACATTGTTGATGGTTTTTCTTTAGATAGTTTGACTAACAAACTGTTTGAAGTCTCATCGAGGTCCTGAGTGGCTAAAAATATGAGCGAAAAACGAGGTGGAGTCTGATGTGAACTGTCGTTCACAGAAGACGAACCGAAGTTTTGTAGCCATATTTTTAGAACCTGTTTACGATCTCATCGAGGTCC
>SKGH01000010.1 GCA_007117575.1 Candidatus Kaiserbacteria bacterium
AAGATGATGGATTACATCTTTATGGTGGCAAAAGAATTTGAGGAAAAGAACTTTATGCGTTATCCTGTATCTAATTATAAATTCTTTAAGAAGGTTTAGACACAATTTTGTGGGGGGTCTCGGTAAATATATTCATGACTTACGCGTTTCTGATGAAGTTCGAGGCGCTGACCCAGCCCCAGTTTCCGCGATCATTTATATTCTTTCGTGACTGACTAAAACGATTTTGCTTTATTACGTTAGTAATAAATGTTTACCGGAACTATAGCTGGGTGAGGCGTACATGGTGGTACGATGAACGTTTGGAGAGACGAAAGTAACAATGAAATTCGCCAAACGCGTAAGTCCTGATATTATCAAAACTAAGTTTGTGTAAACCTAATTTTTAAAATTAATAAAGCATTAAGCTACGTCTTTTTTTTCTTATCTTTATTTACTACATTTTTTTCAACCACCAAATCATTTTCAACCTTAGAAACGGCTTTCTTGCCTCTGGTTAATACCCGAACCTTTACCATTTGTTCAACTCGTCTTATGTCGGCTAATAATTTCGATCTATCTTTGTTGTATAAAAAAAGGTTAAAAATAGATTTGCCACCATTACGAGCAAACGTGGCTCGGTCACCAATCTTTTTTCTCATATCGATTTTATGAAAAGATTCAAGCTGTTCGATTTTTTTCACTCCTTTCATCTCCGTTATTACTCCTTCTTTTCCCGCAAACCATTTTAAAACTGCCGCGTAACCATTGATTTTTTTTGGTATTACCAGTTTTTTTGGTGTGCGAATCAATATATCGTTTAAGGAATGATCTATCCCACAACTCAGTTCGTACAAAAGTTCTCTAAAACCACCTATTCTTGCTCCTAATTCAATAACTTTCCATTCATCGTCTATTTTGATCATCTCAGTGTGAACTGTGGTGCTTCGTAAACCAAGAGCGTGAATAGCGGTCTTGGTAACTTTTTCAGCCTTAGCTATAGTTTCCGGTTTAAGTAAAGCGGGGGTGATTTGTTGGTAGTTATAAAAATCATCATGACCTATGTCGCGACCGGTTTTAACTCTAACCAGAGGACAGTGGTAAACTTCTCCTTTAGAATTTACGTAAGAGTCTATGGAATACATATCGCCATCCATGAATTCTTCAGCCATTATCGTCGGCATTTGTGTTCTGTGGTTTTTTTGGTACTCATTACGCAACTTTCTAAATATATTTCTTAGTGATTTTTCAAATTCTTCTTCGTGGTAACAAATAGTGACCAACATGCTTTCTTGCAGGTTGGCCGGTTTAATAACCATAGGAAAACCTATTTTCTTAGCCACCCTATCCCTTTCTGTTTTAGTATTGTTAGCAACTTTAGTAAATTTAGGCGTATTCTTTTCATCATAAATTTTTAACCTCCTTCTCATTTCGTATTTGTCTGTTGCCCATCGTAGTGAGTCAGGGCTGGGTGTATCAATATATGGCACGTGCGGTATAACGTTTGCTAAGCTATTAACTCCGGACTCACCTCTTGCAGTGATAGCCAGTAGTGAATTTTGGTAGGGCAGGAGTGCTTGTGATATCTTCCAACCAACAGAATAGTCGACATATATAAGTGCGTCAGCGTTTGTAAAAGTTCGGTCTTTATCCTTGGTTTTTCTTTTAATGTCACGCAAAATAACTACGTCTATATCTCCAAATTGTTCTCGCGCGACCTTGATGGCTTTAGGTATATATTGTTCTACAAAGATAAGAGTTCTTTTTGTTGACATATGTTTTATTCAAAATAATAAAACTCCTGATGATGGAGCGGTTTAGAATATTTATTAAGACATGATAATACTACACAATTTTTTTTATTTATCAATTGCTATAAATTATTATGTGCAAATATAAGCTTGCAAAATAATATGTTTTGTGTATTTAAATTATAAAGTCACAGGTAATAAACCTAAAACTTGCAAAGCCTCAACTTGTGTGGGGTTGGTGGGGTTATATCTACCTATATCTAGATATTTCTTAAAAGCCGGATATTCAGAAAGTAGTTTATGAATAGCTATGTTGCCTTCTCTATACACAACATCTCTGGTTAATACAACCCCTGATCTCAGGCATGCTGTGCCTCTAAAAGTTCTTAAACTCCGATTCCATGCTAACTGTGAAGCTTGCTCGTGGTCGTTATTTTTCATAATCAATAAGTATTCATACAAAACATCGTAGACTTCCGAAAAGTGACGGGGAGTTTCCCTGTCTAAACCCAAAGCAATTCCCATAGTAAAGTAACTGGTGTGTCCGGCAAAGTAATTATTATCTCCGATTAATTCTTGTTCTCTGAAAGTAGCAATCCCTTCTGAAGCAAAGGTAGAACCATGAAGGCCAAGACCAAGGAGTTTAAACCTTGACCTCTCACCATTGTATTGTTGCCAAACGTGTGAGTGTATCTCATGAGCAACTAATTTCTGAATTTTAGTAGATGAGGTAACATAGTCGTGTGGTTTGGTGTCATAGTGTTCAGAGTTCGGGATCAGTATTCTCTTGGTGTCATACTTGACTGTAACAGCTTTACGCTCATAATCACCGTCGATAACAACTGTCCATGCATTATCAATACCCAGTTTTTCAAGTTTTTTCTCAAAATATGCTTTCATTTGTTCAACATTTTGCATATTTGGAACAGACTTATCTAAATTACTTTTAGAAAAAAACACGCGAGGAGTGGCCAACTGTCTAGCGTTCACACAATACTTATCAATAAAGCAGGATACCTGTTTTTCTAGATGAGGTGCTTTTGCAAGTTTTTTTTTCAATCTGATTTTTATCTCATATAGTACGTCATTAAAGAAAATTTTTTCAACCTTGCCAAAGAATAAACTACTTAATTTATTAAACTTTAAACTGAATTCATCCGAGTCCATTGAATTCTTTTCATAATGTTCTGAAATCAACAAAACCATGCTGAGCTCTAACAATCTCTCCTCAATTCTTTGTTGATATTGTTGAGTTATAACCGGATGGTGATGTTTGTCGTTTACAACATTATCTAATAATTTTTTATATGAGTCCTGCAGTTTTAGAGTACGTTTATTATCAATATTGTATTTGAAGGTTGGGTGATTAATTCTGCCTCGCAAAAACAACTCTCTTTCTGTTTGAAGACGAGCCATGTCCTGTCTTAAGATAGTCATTATGCCAAACTTTAAGGAACGTAATCGTTCATACCAATCATCATCTAAATTACTTAGCATAAAGATAAAATTTAAAACGTAATATTTAGCTTTGTTTTAAGAAATATAAATTTGCAACATCAGGCAAACTTTACTCAAAAAGGTTTATAATATTTAAATATATAAACCGGTTAATGGTGTGTAAACGTCTAATTTATTAAGTATAACACACTTTTAGTTAAATGTATATATTTCGTCATATTTTGTCAAAGTTTTATAAAGATTATTACTTTGCAGTAAAAGTATAACCGCTATCACAGAACGTGATAGCGGTTTTGGTGTGTAATGTAATAAGAAAAGATTAGATCATAAAAACGAGTGTGCACCTACAAAGATTGCTGGCCCATTTTCGTATACGGCATATACTGACCAGTCAGCGTATACAACCAGGTCGTCGAAATCATCAGGAATTTTTAAGCAACTCACAAGTGATGTATAGAAAACACCCTTAATAATCCAATGTTCAATTAATCTTTCAGGGCAATCTGAAGTGTCAAACATCATTACATACAATTTTCGTAGATGTCTTGGTACTTCACCCACCCTCTCTGTTCTCTCGCTCTCAGTATCCTCGCTCGTTTCAGGAAAAGTCGGAGCAACTTTAGGAAAGTCATTAGAACCGACTGCGTTTGCTATTAGCCTAGCCACATCTTCATTATCAGACATCAACGCACTCCTATTACAATTATTGAAAGAACAAAACTCCATTACTTTAATAATAATTTCTAAACTGTCAATAGCTTTAATAGCTATCTCATCTAAAGTTTGGAATAATACATGACTTACGCGTTTCTGATGAAATTCGAGGCGCTGACCCAGCCCCGGTTTCCGTGATCATTTATATTCTTTCGTGACTGACTAAAACATTTTTTGGTTTATTACGTTAGAAACTGTTTG
>SKGH01000038.1 GCA_007117575.1 Candidatus Kaiserbacteria bacterium
CCGGTTTCCGTGATCATTTATATTCTTTCGTGACTGACTAAAACGATTTTGGTTTATTACGTTAGTAATAAATGGTTACCGAAACTATAGCTGGGTGAGGCGTACTTGGTGGTACGATGAACGGTTTGAGTGACGAAAACAACAAAGAAATTCGCCAAACGCGTAAGTCATGGAATAAAAAAATATAACCATTAGGAAGCCCAGTATAGAATAACCAAAGGACCGATTAGCCAGTAAAAAAACCAATCAACAGAACCAAAGACCTGATTTGTTATTTGACTGGGGGTTATTAGTTCTGTTACCGGTAATGCATGGTAACTTAAGGCCATGATAAGTGTAGTGGCCACAACAGCTAACGCTACCTTTTTTAAGGAGTCCTCAAACATACCTTCGCTATATTCAGACGGCATCAGTCGTCTCATGAGCCAAGTGCCGGCGATTACCAGAACACAAAAGACAATCAGTGAGTATATTGGTGTGTCAATTATTTCCTGGAATGGAATATAGTTAAACAGAACCAGAGCTATGTAACAGCCAATTATTATGTTGGTCAATGTTTGTCTGCCTTTAATAAATACTATAGAGATTGCCACGCCAAAAGTAGCTAGGAGAAAAATAGAATCTATTAGTGTGGAAATTATTACGCTATCAGTATTCATGAACGTTACTCATGATATCATGCGGTCGATATATTAAGAATACTGATATTGTTGGTTTTTGTAATTAAACCTGACTAAATCCTTACTTGGGAGTTAAGTTCAGACTCCTTCTTCCTTTAGCTCCTCAATTAGTTTTTTGGCTCTGCGGGATAGCTTTTTAGGCATGTCAATCAGTACTTTGACCATAAAATCACCCCTCCCGCCATCTTTAGGAACGCCTCTTTTTCGTATCCTTAAACGTTCACCATGAGTGACGCCAGCCGGAATTTTGATTTCTACTACTCCATCAAGAGTAGCTACGGCGTAAGTGTTGCCCATTAGGGCATCTGACAATTTTACGTGAAGAGTGCTTTCCAAAGTGTTTCCGTCTCTTTTAATACTGCTGTGTGGACGTACATGTATCTTTATGTATAGATCACCAGCCGTACCTCCGGCTACGGCTTCTCCCCTGCCTGTCATGCGTATCATTTCACCACCTTCTATACCCGGAGGTACGTTTATTTCTATTTCCTCCTCACTTCTTTTAACTCCCATACCGGAGCAACTCTCACATTTTTGTTTAGGTACTTGACCGGTACCGTTACAAGCTGAGCATTCACGTACTGTTTGAAAACTCCCCAATATACTCTGTCTAGTCTCTCTGATCTTACCGTTGCCGTTGCAAGTTTCACATTTTTTCATTTCAGTACCCGGTTTGGCTCCATTGCCATTGCAGACTTCGCATAGGTTTTGTTTGGTTAGTAAAACTGAACGTTTAATTCCAAAAACAGCTTCTTCAAAAGATAGCTCTAGGTCTATGGATATATCTCTACCTCTATTATGTCGTCTTGAACCTCCTCCCCCACCAAAGAATTCACCAAAAATGTCACCGATATCAAACTCAAACCCTTGCCCACCGGAAGCGGCCTGAGCAAAATCCTGCCAGTTACCAAAACCGTTAAAATTTTGTCCACCACCTGCACCCGAAAAGGCGTGACCATAAGCATCATACTCGGCTCGCTTTTTTTCATCACCTAGTACCGAATAAGCTTCGCTGATCTCTTTGAATTTAGTCTCATCACCAGTTGCCTTATCCGGGTGATATTTTGCAGCTAACAACCTAAAAGCTTTCTTTATTTCGTCTTTTGAGGCGTTGCGTTCGAGCCCTAAAACTTGGTAGAAATCTTTTTTTGACATGTTATGTTTTTACTTTTCAATAATAAGCCTACCATAAACAATTTAAATTTGCCAAAGAAAATAGATAATGATGTACCGTAACCGTTTTGCCGGTTTTTATTTATTGTCTTTGTCTTCATCCTTTCCCTCACCCTTGTCTTCATTGGTTACTTCCGCGTCTCTGATGTTGTCTTCTTTTTCATTGGTGTCCGGTGTGGTTTTTTCATCCGTCGCATTTTTCTGCATAGCTTCGCCAATTTTCTGCATTTCGTTTGATAGGTTTTGTGTAGAATCTGATATTTTTTCTTTGTCCTCTCCTTCTTTAACTGTTCTCAGTTCCTCCATAGCTTTTTTGACAGGTTCCATGGTCGCATCATCAATTTTGTCTTTATGTTCATTGAGTGATTTTTCAGCCGTGTATAGCATTTGGTCTGCCAGATTGCGTGTTTCTATAAGTTCCTTTTTTTTCTTGTCTTCATCGGCGTGCTCCTCAGCGTCTTTTCGCATTCGTTCTATTTCTTCTTCACTAAGACCCGAATTTGCTTCTATCTTGATAGACTGCTCTTTTCCGGTAGTTTTGTCTTTAGCGGTTACGTTTAATACTCCGCTACTGTCAACGTCAAAAGTGACTTCGATCTGAGGCACACCTCTAGGTGCCGGCGGTATACCTTCCAGTACAAATTTACCCAAGGACTTGTTATCGGAGGCTTGCGCTCTCTCTCCTTGAACTATATGTATCTCCGTTGAGGTTTGGTTGTCGCTGGCTGTAGAGAATATTTGCTCTTTTTTAGTTGGAATGTGAGTATTTTTTTCAATTAATTTGGTAGCGACACCACCCATGGTTTCAATACCCAATGATAAAGGAATAACATCAACTAAAGTTATGTCCTGAACATCACCTTGAAATATGCCCGCTTGAATAGCAGCTCCTAAAGCTACCACCTCATCAGGATTAATGGACTTGTTCGGTTCTTTACCAAATAGCTCCTTTACCGCCTCAACTATCTTGGGCATTCTTGTTTGTCCACCAACCATAATGATTTCGTCTATTTCTCCTTTTTTAAACGAGGAAGCGTCTAAAGCCCTTTTCGTTATCTCTATTGAACGATCGATGTATTCTGAAGCTATTTCTTCCAAGGTGGCTCTTCCCAAGCTTATCAGTAAGTGCTTGGGACCGTCACTGCCTGAAGTTATAAATGGTATGTTTATCTCGGTTTCATGAGAGGAGGAAAGTTCCAGCTTTGCTTTCTCTGCCGCTTCATCCAGTCTTTGTAAAGCTAGTGGGTCTTTACCTAGGTCAATACCTTCACTTTTCTTAAAATCACTGATCAGATGTTCAACTATGCGCCTATCAATATCTCTACCACCCATATGTGAATCTCCGTCGGTGGCTTGCACTTCAACCACTTCATCTCCCACCTCTAAGACCGTCACGTCAAATGTTCCTCCCCCAAAGTCATAGACAACTATCTTCTCGTCTTTTTTCTTGTTAAAACCATAAGACAGGGCGGCAGCGGTAGGTTCGTTGATGATTTTCTTTACAGTAAGACCGGCAATCTTTCCCGCGTCTTGCGTGGCTTTACGTTGGGAGTCGTTAAAATAAGCCGGTACGGTTATTACCGCTTCGGTAATGGTTTCACCTAACTTAGCTTCGGCATCAGCCTTAAGTTTACTGAGTATCATGGCGGACATTTCTTCCGGTCTGTAGTCCTTGTCATCCATGGTTACTAAAATGCCACCATCTTCTCCTTTTTTTACTTTATAAGGCACTATTTTAAGATCGTCTTGAATTACCGAGTCATCGAAATTGTGCCCCATAAATCTCTTTATGCCGTAAATAGTATTTTGAGGATTGGTAACCGCTTGTCTTTTTGCTATTTGTCCAACTAAACGTTCTTTAGTCTTGGAAATAGCCACCACGGAAGGAGTAGTTCTTGCACCTTCTGCATTTTCTATTATGGTTGGCTCTCCAGCCTCAATAACAGCCATGGCTGAATTAGTGGTACCAAGGTCTATTCCTAAAATTTTTGCCATAAGTTTTTTTTATTAAGATATTATTTTGAATAATTATTGATTTATAAAGTTTACTATATCATGACTTACGCGTTTCTGATGAAGTTCGAGGCGCTGACCCAGCCCCAGTTTCGGTAACCATTTATTACTATTGAAATAAACCAAAATCGTTTTAGTCAGTCACGAAAGAATATAAATGATCACGGAAACTGGGGCTGGGTGAGGCATACTTGGTGGTACGATGAACGGTTTGAGTGACGA
>SKGH01000006.1 GCA_007117575.1 Candidatus Kaiserbacteria bacterium
TCAGTCACGAAAGAATATAAATGATCACGGAAACTGGAGCTGGGTGGGGCGTACTTGGTGGTACGATGAACGGTTTGAGTGACGAAAGCAACAAAGAAATTCGCCAAACGCGTAAGTCATGTAAACAAATTTCGACCAACCCCATCTTATCAAGCTACTGTTTTAACACAAGGGGTTTTTTGCCTAGAACATTTGATTTATCACAAACATGATAAATAAACAGTTTATTGGTATATAATCTTGGTTTGGAGTCTAATTTTTATGAATAAGTATATGCATGCCTGTAGAGTGGCTTTTGAAAGTTTTATTTTCTCTTAGCTTACTGTTTGCTAATAAGGGTATATTAGTAGAAAATAGTGGCAGATATGGTGATTGATTAAACTTATTATGGTTTGTGAGGTGTTAGTAAGAAGTGAAAGGTAAAACATTGGTAATGGTATAGGATAAAACAATCAATCATGATATCAGAGAGTAAAGGATAATTTAAATTTAGAATTATGAACGATATTATTTGTCCAAATTGTAAAAAGGTATTTAAAGTTGATGAGGCTGGTTTTGCCGATATTCTTAAGCAGGTTCGAGATCACAAATTTGAAGAAGAATTACGTGAGCGATTGAATATGGCGGAGAAAGAAAAAGAAAGCGCGGTAAAGCTGGCAGAGTCAAATCTGAAAAATACTTTGCAAGTGGAGTTAGCTAAAAAGGATAGAGAGTTGACAGAGTTGAGAGCGGAAAAAGACCGTAGTCTGGCTGAAGAATTGATGAAAAAAGAAGCCGAACTTGCTGAAATGAGGTCTTTGATTGAAAAAGCTGAAGTTGAGAAAAAACTCAGTGTAAGTGAGGCTGTAAAAAAGGTTGAAAAAGAGAGAGATGACCTGTTTAATGACCTTAAGAGTAAAGATACGGAAAAGGAGTTACTGGAGAAGTCATTACGTGAAAAGTTTTTGTCTGAAATGAAGACAAAGGATGACATTATAAAAATGAAGGATGAGGCGATTGAACGTTACAAGGACATGAAGCTTAAACTTTCAACAAAAATGGTGGGGGAGACATTGGAACAGCATTGCGAAACAGAATTTAATAAACTTCGAGCCACCGCTTTTCAGCGTGCTTATTTTGAAAAAGACAATGATTCAAAAACAGGGAGTAAGGGAGATTATATCTATCGAGAAAGTGATGAAGCGGGTAATGAGATAATCTCGATTATGTTTGAAATGAAGAACGAAGGAGATGAGACTGCCACTAAAAAACGAAACGAGGATTTCCTGAAAGAATTGGATAAAGATAGAAATGAGAAAAAATGTGAATACGCTGTACTGGTCTCACTTCTAGAGGTAGATAATGATCTGTACAACACCGGCATTGTCGACGTGTCTCATAAATATCCCAAAATGTATGTCGTCCGTCCGCAGTTTTTTATTCCCATAATCACTCTGCTACGAAACGCATCGATGAATTCTTTAAAGTACAAAGCGGAGTTGGCACTGGTAAAAAGTCAAAATATAGACATCACTAACTTTGAAGATAATATAAATAAATTCAAAGAAGGATTTGCTAAAAATTACGACCTTGCTAGTCGTAAGTTTAAGATCGCTATTGATGAAATAGATAAAACCATCGATCATCTACAGAAGACAAAAGAAGCTCTTTTATCTTCTGAAAATAACCTGCGTCTTGCCAACAATAAGGCAGAGGACCTTACGATAAAAAGGCTAACGCGCGGAAACCCAACAATGCAGGCGAAGTTTGCCGAATTGTCTGACGCTGATAATGGTTAAGACAATAGCGGGTACGGGAGGTGTTCTTTTTCAATGATGTTTCTGTGACAAGGATATTTTAGGATCAAAGCACAGTGTAAGGATTTGTACATGAATTGTGAATATATTATGGGACTTTTGCTATTTGACTAAGGCAAAGAAATTGCTTCATAATACTTTTTAGTAATAGTTAATTTTTGCTTATGGATAAAAAAATATTGATGGTAGTTGCCAATAATGGTTTTCAAGACTATGAGTACGAAAAACCGCGAATGGCTTTGGAGAAGGCTGGTTGTGTGGTTGATGTGGCGTCGAGTAAAGTAGGTGAGTGTGTGGGTAAGTTTGGGAGCTTGGTTGTGGCTGATAAAAATATAGCTGAGGTTAATGGGCAGGATTATGATGCCGTGGTATTTGTGGGTGGCCCGGGCGCGAGTAACGAGTTTTTTGAAAATGAAAATTATTTACGTTTGGCCCAAGAAGCAAGGTTGGTAGGTGCGATTTGTATTGCGCCGATGATTATAAGTGCGTCAGGAGTGTTTAAAGGAAAGCGTATGACTGGATGGAACAATGAACAAAATGAACAGCGTGAGTACATTGAACAAAATGGCGTCGTGTTTGTAGATGAGCCGGTGGTTTTAGATGGCAATCTTATTACAGCTAATGGTCCTGATAGTGCTGAAGAGTTTGGTCAAACTTTGGTACGTGAGCTTATGAGTTAGTTATTAAGTTGTATATTGGAAATGTTTTGACAATAACTCAAGCAATAATAACGGGAGTGCGTTTATAATTTATTATATGTTTATTAAAAAAACACATGCTTTGTCACTTACTTTTTTACTACTAGTTTTACCTAAAATGGTAATGAGTGGTGATATTTGGTTTCCCGGTCTCGCAGATGGATTTTGGTATTCGTTGTATCTACTTTTTTTCAGTCCCGCATCTTTAGTATTTCTTTTACCCATTGTAATCGGTTTATTGTACCCAAAAAATTTTATTGCTGTTTGGCATTTAGTTATACTTTTTCTAACTATACTGATATCAGTACTTATCGTAAAAGTCGGTTTTCCTTATATCGAATCAAATCTTATTGAAATAAATGAAGACGCGGTAATTGTCGTCCTTTTATTAAGTTTTATGTACTCTTCATTTTTGTCTTTTGTCGCTTACATATCTTCAACCGCAGGTATGTTATTTTCTGAAAGAGTATACAATATGCAAAAAGTTTTTAATCGTATTAATTATAAAACAAGTATATTGTTTATATATACAGTATATTCTGTATCAGTCATACCTTTCGTTTATTTTTCAGAAAGAAATGTTTCTTATTTATACCATACAGAGTATGGGTCAGTGTGGATATGGGTAATGGCGTCCTTGACCATTTTATTGGTATTAGCTCTTTGTTTATATAAAACAGCTGTTTATATGCCTGTAAGAGATTTTATAACGAAAAAGTCAGATTTGATTCATTTCGCAGTCATAATAATAGTTTTGGTTGTGAGTATGATTTTGGGTTACATATTATACCCTCCTGAGTTTGTTGGTGCTTACTTGCCATTTTTTTAATGATAGCAGTTTAGTTGGTTTATATACAATGCATGTCAGTCGATTGTGTGTTTCCAAGTTGCAGAAACCCAGACCTGGTTTTGAAATCATCATAACAATATTATGATTATGAATAATCAGCTTTAGTTAGGTGTAGAATTATGAACAATCATGGAAAATAGGATTGGATATCGTTTTATTCAAACAATTACTGTTCAGAAAAAGGTTTTGTGTATGTAATTTATTGGAGTTTATTAGTTCGTCCGGAACCCCAACCTAGTTCCAGTTTTCAATTTGTAGTCCTTAGTAGAGTACTAAAACCGGTTTGACTCTGTATTCATGACTTACGCGTTTCTGATGAAGTTCGAGTCGCTGACCCAGCCCCAGTTTCAGTGATCATTTATAGTCTTTCGTGACTGACTAAAACATTTTTTGGTTTATTACGTTAGTAATAAATGGTTACCGAAACTATAGCTGAGTGAGGCGTACTTGGTGGTACGATGAAAGGTTTGAGTGACGAAAGCAACAGAGAAATTCGCCAAACGCGTAAGTTCTGGTATCGATAATAAATAATTTCAGAAATTGAAACTTAGAAACTGTTTGAAGTCTCATCGAGGTCCGGAGTGGCTAAAAATATGAGCGAAAAACGAGGTGGAGTCTTCTGTGAACTGTTGTTCACAGAAGACGAACCGAAGTTTTGCA
>SKGH01000022.1 GCA_007117575.1 Candidatus Kaiserbacteria bacterium
ATAAAGCATACTGACGTCCACTCCGTCATTGCGAGCGAAGCGTGGCAATCCAGAAAATATGCGTGATAATAAACAACCCTGAGTCTAAAAAACAAATAAAAAATATTTTTACCAAGGAAGGATCAATAGCAATAAAGCCATAACAGCCATTAGCAAATTTTGACCTAACGTCACCCAAGTCATTGGAATTTGAAATACCGTATCCATATGAACTTCCGGTGTCACTTCACCCTCATGTAACCTAAAGGCTACTCCGGCAGCACTTACCAACATAAGCACTAAAACTATCCCTGACATAATCTTTGACTGCCACATAAACAAATAAGAAAGACCTATCAATACCTCAAAAAATGGGAAAAAGAAAGCATATAATTTACTATGTTGAGCAATTAGGTCATACTGATGATATGCCTCAATAAAAGCTTTTATGTGCAGTATTTTAACTGATCCAAACACCAAAAAAAACCAGCCCATAAAGGAAAGCATGAACATCACATCTAAAAGCCAGACCGTAGCCACTGATAAACTTAGTATAACAACCAGTATCCAGAACAAAGGATATAGATCCCGCACCGAATACATAGTGGCACCATGCCTGTGCAGTATGTCAGGAGTGTAATTTACGTCTACATTCTCTTCAGATTTTTTTATTACTTTAGGGGTAAAATCAATTTTTTCCATACTGAAATTTGTATTATGGTTGGAGTATGTCTTCAGACTCCCCTTCAATGGTTATTAATACAGCATCAACTGTATCGAATTTCAACAAAGTACGCTCTATTTGTTCGCGTATCATGGTTACGGTAGCCGACCCTGCCACACCATCCTGTAAGGTCCGGTCAAAATCAGCTGTTGCGACACCATCTTCGATATAAAGGTCGATCAAACGCACCCCCTCAGGGATGGCCGAAACCACTCCCACCTGTTTTTCTTCATCTGTGGGGCCAACCAATAGCGCCTCCAAAGTTTCTCTGCCCAACGCCTCAGTTCTCGGTACAAATCTCTGAACAGCTATTACCACCTCTTCACCCCCTCGCACTTGCGCAAAATAAACAACCACAGGCAAATTATCTTCCGTGTCATCATTTACCACCCCCAGCATTTCCCCACGCAACTCATCATACACACCATCAGTAACAGCACTCGCAACCTGTCCATCTTTGACTCTTAACACAATTGTGTGTTCGGTTATAACATCGGCGACCATTTCTTGTGAACGATCACCATAACCGGCTCCAGCCGACTGAAATACGAACACAAAAACTGCCTCGTTATCGTTTACCCACTCTTCATTGGTCATCTGTAAGGCGCCACCATCAAAAGTATAAGTTGGCGACCGGTTTATAACCCACTCTCTTGCCACCTCACGACCCACTTCTAAAGCCGACAAAGGCTTATCGTTTAATCTGTCTTCATCTCTATCCACTCCATAATAAAACCACCAAATAAGTATAAATAAAGTTACCAATAGAAGTATGATAGATATTACTTTCTTCATAATGTTATTAATAATCTAACATATAAAACTGTATTGTTCATTCAGAAAAGTGAAAAAATTTTCACTTAAGTGACCCTATAAGCGAAATCTTTTTAAGATTACGCTCACCGTCACTCTAAAGCCAGTAATTTATTCCAATCGTCGGCAAAACGTTTTAGACCATTTTCTGTCAAAGGGTGTCTGATATCATAATCCACCCAAGGTTGACCCAAAGACAACCTTTCTTTAGGTATATCAGATAAACGTCTGGAATCATACACGTACGTTGAATCAGGTATGGGCATATCCAACTCTGCCCATTTTTTCAAAATGGAAAAAGGAGCTGTTACCTGCTCAACTTCCAGCGCTAACATTGCCATAAAATGCTCCATAGTACGCACACTGGCGGCCAACACTTCCACATGTGAATCACCATCTTTATAAAGTTGCTTTATATTGCTGATCAAAGACACTCCGTTCTGATCAACATCGTCAAGTCTTCCGATAAAGGGAGATAAGAGGACGCTTCCCGGTTTAGACCCCCTAGAGATTGCATAAACCGCGGCGGCCTGCTGTTCGGAAAAACAAAGTGTCATGTTTACTCGCATACCTAAAGACAAAGACCTTTCCGCGGCCACTAAACCGGCAGTTGTTATCGGGTATTTCACATAAGCATTTTTTGTCCACTCAAACATTTCTTTTCCTTGTTTGAGCAACTCATCAGCACTACTATAAACTTCAGAATGTACCTCAATTGAAACAGGCCCGTCCGGTATAAGATCTGCTATATTGATTATCAATTCACGATACAAAGTCAGTATATCTTCTTCTGTTAACGCTTCACCACCGGCTATACGCTCTTTAACTGAAGGACTTTTTGCCAACAAACTAGGGTTTGTGGTCTGACCATGCAAAACGGCACCAAGAGAAAGCAACTCTTCAGTCTCTTTGGTGTCACTACTGTCTAACAATACTTTCGTTTTAATTTTAGCCATAAAAATTTTTGTATATTACAATCTATAACATAGTAACATAACCACAAAGATATAAAAAAATGCCAATTCTATAACTCATGATCAGTCATGTCTGTAACCAAGCCACCCCAAGTAAAGTCTTTAGCTCCCAAGCCTTCACCGGTAGTAGGGTGATAGTACTCTCTAAAACCGGAAAGAGTGATGAGTTTTCTGGTTTTTTCCGCCAACTCAGTAGCCAAATCTATATAACCGTACCGCATTAATCCTTTATAAATAAACCAGTTAGGTGCCATCCACACCGGACCTCGCCAAAAGCCATCGTCCGGATCATAACAAGCGGAATTCCTAGCTACAGTGGGTATGGGAAAATTTGTCCAGAAATATCTTTCATCTTTAAGGCAATCAACCAATATCGAGGCTTCATTACTGTCAAGCAAGCCACCATAAAGAGGCATGAACAAATTCCAAGTATTAACTTTTAAAAATTTTTCTCGCAAAAGATCGTAAGAATACAAACGCACACTACCGTCCATAGACAGCATAGACCTGAGAGACAACCTTACCCTATCAGCTAAATTTTTAAAAATGCGAGTTTCATCGTCTCTACCAAGCTCTTGAGCTATCAGCGCCATGATCTGCAGTGACTCTAAATAGATAATGTTAAAAGCAACATCAATGACTGCAAAATAACGTCTGGCGTAAGTCTTGGAGTCAAATTTACACAACAAATTTTTATGCACAAGACTGATTCTTCTGTCAAGGTGATCATCAGAAGTATGCACCGCCTCCAACCCCAGTGAAATATCAAAGCGTGGAGAATTATCTTCCCCTGATTCGTCCGGGTTAATAATAAACAACAAACCATCTCCATTAAGATCTCGTTCGTTTATGAGGTAAGTATGATGGTCAAACAAAACGGGATATATCTCTTTCAAAAAATCAACATCCTTATCTACGGCATGATAAACACGCCATAAAGCTTTGGCCATTAGTGGTGGCTGAGTGATGGAACTGGTACCATCAGTCCCCCAAGTAGCGTCTATAACGTCACCTCTTTTCTCACGTCCCCAGTTGGTCACGACAGTATCTTTGGGTTGGCGCCAGTAGTTTATATGTGGCAACATTCCACATGATAATGGTTTCTTTGTAACCGAACGCAATTCCTCTTTAGCGGACTCAACATCATACTTAGACAAAATAATGGCATGAAAACACGAGTCCCATAACCACTGAAAAGGATACAGTTCTGACGAAGGCAGAGTATACCGATAGCCATTAACAACACGACTATTACGAGACATGAGGTCAGCCACTGCTTTATTTATATCCATAACGCCAATTATATGGTTTTAATTACTTTAATCAAACTCACTGGTGTTTCAAGTGGGCTTGTTTTTAGCGAACCCGGGACTTACGCGTTTGGCGAATTTCTTTGTTGCTTTCGTCACTCAAACCTTTCATCGTACCACCAAGTACGCCTCACCCAGCTCCAGTTTCCGTGATCATTTATATTCTTTCGTGACTGACTA
>SKGH01000067.1 GCA_007117575.1 Candidatus Kaiserbacteria bacterium
ACAGTACCTAATCTCAATAATAGTTCGTTCTTGAATGTTTAATGCTTTAAATGATTTTCTTGTTGATTTTGACATAACACATAATATTATAATGTGTTGCAATTAATTGTTGAACTTAAGTACTTTTCAAGAGTAAACGTTGGGCTGAGGGTGTCCTGTAGTAAATAGATGGCGTGTTTGTCGGCGAGGTTTGGTTTGTCTACCGGTATTGAACCGTTTATGTATATCTCATCATTTTTTTGGTTGACTTCATGCTCATGTCCACTTATGGTCGAAAATGTATCTATAGCTAAAAGGTCGATACGTCCTTTGACGATATGTTTATCTAAAAATGCATCAATTTCCTCTTGTGTGGCATCGCTCCAGTTTTGTTGAGCAAGTTGTTCCATGACCGTATCAGTAGGCGCCAGTAGGGTATATTCCAGCGCTGAGTCTGACAGCTTATCCACCCATTCGCTTTTACTTATCAGATATAGCACAAAAGAAAGTTCTCTGGTGTTGACCAGCTGATCCATGAGTGTTTTTGGTTCTTTAACTTTTTCTATGTCCGGTTCCAAAAGTCTCATAGTCAACGCTTCTCCTACCGTCATTGTTTCCGGTTGGTACCAGTAGTTTATTGACAGGATCGCTACGGCTAAGGCGGTGATGATAAAAAGTGAGTTTAAGGTGAATTGTTTCATGTTTTATTTATGTTTGAGTATGGCAGCGATTTATTAAAGCGTTTAGCTTTTTGAAGTAAACAGGACTTACGCGTTTGGCGTATTTCTTTGTTGCTTTCGTCACTCAAACCGTTCATCGTAACACCAAGTACGCCTTAGAAACTGTTTGGAGTCTCACCACAAAGCGTACTTCGTCATAGTCGCTCCGCTTTCTAAGAATACGTCTTACAAACAACATATATTGAAACCGGTTCAAGATTGTTTCGGGTCTTCGTGGCTACTCCGGACCTCGATGAGACTTCAAACAGTTCCTTAAAAAGTGTAGCACAATGAAGGTTACGTTTCTATTTGGGTGTACGTTTGTAGACGTATGTGTACGTGTGGGAGAAAAATATATTCATTTGTTTAGAATGGGTTATAATTGCTGTCATGGATTTAGATAATAAACAAAAACAAAGCAAGCCATTTTGGTCGCTTAGCGCGCAGTCTGTTTTAGACGAGATGGGTACCGATAGAGCGCATGGTCTAGATGTCAGTGAGGTTAAAGAGAGGCAGTTGACTTACGGTGCAAATGATTTGAATGACAGCCCGAAAGTTACCGGTTTGAGTATATTATGGCGACAGTTTAAAAGTCCTTTAATCTTTATACTGGTAATCGCTGTTCTCGCCACTATTTTGTTGCAGGAGTGGTTTGACGCGATAATAATTTCTCTTGCTATCGTGGTCAATACTTTTTTGGGATATTACCAAGAGAATAAAGCGGAAAATGCCTTGGCTCACTTACGTTCTTTTGTAACGGTAAGAACAAGAGTGATAAGAGGTGGAAGGGAGTACGAAATAGACGCTCATGATTTGGTGCCGGGCGATCTAATACACTTGACTATGGGAAATAGGGTACCCGCTGACGCCAGACTGGTTACGGCTCATGGTATGCGGGTTGACGAGGCGGTATTGACAGGAGAGTCTTTGCCGGTCAGTAAAATGCCTCAGGTTATAAATCAGGATGCTCCGTTACCCGATAGGGTAAACATGGTTTATAGCGGTACTTTGGTAACAGAGGGAAGTGGTTTGGCGGTGGTGGTGGGTACCGCTAAAAATACTGAATTTGGCGCCATAGCCACTTTGGTGCGAGATACTGAAAGCGAGACCACTCCCTTGCAAAACGCGGTCAATAAGCTGGCGTGGTTTATTGCTGTCGGTGTCTCTGTGTTGGTGGTCGGCATATTCATGCTGGGAGTTTCCCGGGGTGAGGAGTGGGGTGAAATGTTTATCGTAGCGGTAGCGGTAGCGGTGGGTGCCATACCGGAAGCTCTACCCATAGGTTTGACAGCTGTTTTGGCGGTAGGAGTTGAAAGGTTGGCCAAAAGAAAGGGGATAATGCGTAGCTTGGCAGCGACTGAGACCCTAGGCTCAACCAATGTAGTGATAACCGATAAGACCGGAACTCTAACCGAGGCCAAACTGAGTTTGGTCGACTGTTTTCCGACCGCTTCTTTGCTAAGGGTTTCTGATAGAGGGGACGTGCAAAGAGACAGAGGTTTGTCGCCATCTGCCTATGAGCTATTGATGGTTTCTATCGCCGGCACAAACGTGGTGGTGGAGAATCCGGATGATGAGCTGAATGATTGGGTGATGACCGGTAATTCTTTGGAGAAGGCTATTATCAAACGCGCTGCCATGGTCGGCATAAAAGTGCCTGTCAATTCACAGGATAGAGATTTTCATGAAATCATTCCTTTTAGTTCGGATCATAAATTTTCTGTTTCCGGTGGCGTGTTAACACTAAAAAGTGACTTAACAGACAGAGCGCGAGGGTATGCGCATGTGGTCATGGGAGCGCCTGATATATTGCTAGACCGGTCTAAATTAAGTAATGAAAAACGCAACCAATTGCATGAAGCCATACATAAACAAAGTGAGCAGGGTAAAAGAATGGTGGGAGTGGCAGTGTCATATATAGAAAAAGCCGAACAGACCCATGACGATTATACCCCTGATGACATAAAGGATTTGCAATTCATCGGTGTTTTGGCTTTTTTTGACCCTGTGCGCTCAACGGTACCGAAAGCTATAAAAAGAATAGAGTCATACGGCGTTAGAGTGGTCATGGCTACAGGAGACTTACCCGGAACAGCGACATCTGTCGGTCGTCAATTGGGTTGGGAAATAGAGCCGGACATGGTCATATCCGGTAGTGACTTGTCTAAGTTGTCTGACGCGGAGCTGGATGAGAAACTGAACCGTTTGCGGATATTTGCACGCGTTACTCCGGCTGACAAACTTCGTTTAGCCAGAGCTTTCCAGAGGCAGGGTAACGTAGTGGCTATGACCGGAGACGGGGTCAATGACGCACCTTCTCTTAAGGCGGTCAATATAGGCATTGCGGTTGGTTCCGGTAGTGACGTAGCTAAAGGAGTGGCAGACTTGGTTCTTTTGGATGATAATTTCGGTACCATAGTAGCGGCCATAGAAGAGGGCAGGAGAGTGTTGCGTAACATAAGGAAGACCTTTGTTTATTTAATGTCAAACTCTTTGGATGGCGTGATCTTGATAGGAGGTAGTTTATTGGCCGGACTGGCTTTGCCTTTGACAGCCGTGCAGATAATCTGGGTCAATTTTTTCACGGGTAGCCTACCGGCTGTAGCGTTTGCTTTTGATAGAGACACCAACTTACGTCAAAAAGGTGATAAGCAGGTGAGTGAAAAAATAATCAATGGACCGGTTAAGTTTCTGGCTTTAGGTATCGGTGTACTGACTTCTTTCTTGCTTTTCGCTATGTATTGGTTTTTGTCCGTTATAGGTGTGGAAGAAGACTTGGCGCGAACTTTTATTTTCGCCACTTTTGCTTCATATATTTTGTTCGTATCTTTTTCGTTACGCAGTTTGGATCAGTCAATTTTCTCCTATAATCCGTTCTCCAATAAGTTCTTAAATATAGGAGTCTTTATAGGTTTGCTACTTTTAGCGCTTACCATATATGTGCCATTTTTACAGAATTTGTTTACGACCGTTGCCTTGCCGTTGTGGTGGTTGTTGGCGGTCTTAGCGTGGGTGGGAGTTAACTTGGTATTGGTGGAGGTGACAAAGTGGTTTTTCTATCGTCTTTATAGTAGGCAGTAGTATGGTGAAAAATTTACAGCTTCAGGACTTACGCTTTTGGCGAATTTCTTTGTTGCTTTCGTCACTCAAAGCATCATCGTACCACCAAGGGCCTGTCCCCGAACTCGATTTCTCGCACTTTTCTAGGAATTTTATGGCTTAAC
>SKGH01000057.1 GCA_007117575.1 Candidatus Kaiserbacteria bacterium
GTGGGGAAACGAACGCAACCCTCGTTGCCTGTTACAAGTGTCAGGCGAGACTGCTCCCTCACGGGAGAGGAAGGTGAGGATGACGCCAGGTCAGCATGTCCCTTGATGCCTCGGGCTGCACACACGCTACAATGGGTAGTACAACGGGAAGCAATACCGTAAGGTGGAGCAAATCCTTATAAAACTATCCCCAGTTCGGATTGAGGTCTGCAACTCGACCTCATGAAGTCGGAATCGCTAGTAATCGCGAATCAGCATGTCGCGGTGAATACGTTCCCGAGCCTTGTACTCACCGCCCGTCAAGTCAGGGGAGTCGGGAGTGCCCGAAGTCCGTGCTAGTCACGGCCTACGGTAAGCTCGATAACAAGGACTAAGTCGTAACAAGGCACGGCTAGCGGAAGCTGGTCGTGGATTAATTCCAATTGGACACGTCGTTACAGTCTTGGTAACAAGATTGTGAATAACGGCTGATTGGTCGATATTACTTACCTCAATTGAGTAAGTAATCGGAGATGATACTCAATATCCGAAACAGGTATTTGACACTCGGAAAGACGAGTCTAGGATAAGGCAAAAGAAAGTGATGTGATGTTTTAGATCAATAGATACAAAAAACGTAGAGGATTTGACCTCTACGTTTTTTGTTTAGTGAGACCATGTTATGCTGGTCTTTATTAATAATGAGATGTAGACCCTATTCTTTAATGTAGTCTGACTTCATGGGGTCAGCACCTGTCTCTATTTGCAGACTGTTGGCTATTAAGTTGGCGATGCCCCAAAATGCTATTAAAAATGTTAAGGCGATTATACCGTAAAAGCCGTGGTTCTTGGCCTTGGTACGTGCTTGCTCATTGGTGTCACCAATGATGAAATACCGCACCATGTTTATCAAAAAAAATAGTAGAGCAATACCTATTAGTAAAGGTATAAGGGTTGAGTTGGTAAAATCAATGAATGAATTTATGTAATCCGGAATGGTTAAATCTGTCATAGCTACATAATAACTTGAGTTTAACTAAAAGTAACGCGTTTCCCACATCTTGACATATATTTTTTTATATGTATAGTATGGATAGTCAGTTTTTTTAAACTCTACCAAGTAAACAAAAGGAGACAAAACCAATGAAGACCAAAGTGTCTGATGTCGCTGTTGTGATCGGTCTGATTTTCATCGTGCTTGCAATTTGCTATCTTGTAGCTCAGGAACTCGATCGTCCTGAGGCTAGGATTGATTATCTCACCAGTCGGTGTCTTGAGGTGCGTACACCTGATGGGTCCGGTGATTGTCTTGACTATCAAAACAATCCGGATAATTTTAGGGTGGTTCCGGTACACAGAGATTTGTCTGTTGTGTCGGACAAGTATGATTCAAGACTTCAGATGCTTGTAAGGGAGGAAGATCAAAATGATGACTGAAACAATTGTTTTAGGGGTATTAACGTATGCCATGGTCGCCGGATTCATTATTCTGGTCTCTGGGAAAAAGGGCTTGAAAAGCTTTCACCGCACAGTAAGGGTATGTTTGGGCCGGTTTTTCTTGTGGCTGGGCAGGAGGATACATCCATGAAAAACCCTTAGGATTCACAGCTGGAGATCGGTATAGGTATCGGTCTCCAGTTAGGTGGTTATAGTTGCTTGTGTCTGTGCAGATAAGCTGTGGACACATAACCGTTTGAGGCATATTATTCTCATGGGTTGGTTTTTTAAATCAGGAGGTGAGTCATGTTTTCCTTCTTAGGGTTTGTTCATTATATTTTTTCAGTATCCCCTGACGATAGAATGGTTTGGCGTCAAGACTTAAATTGCAAGGTATTAAAAGCCTTGTGTGAAAGACATCGCCAGTGGGGAGATAGAGAATTAGTCAGACTTATTCTCAAACAAGGTTGGGGGCTAACGTATGCCCGAATAATCGACCAAAGTAAGTTTGGCCGATTACTCTTAAGGTTGTTTGGTTTGGGGTTTTGTCAAAAGCCAGTGATTATTCTTTTTGTTATTCTGGCTGAGAGAAAAGCCAGAGGAGGTTAAGTTATGAAGTTTTTTTTAGGGGGCCGTGCTGAAGTTTAGGTACGGCCTTTTTTATTGTTGGTAAATTTATACAGGACCTACGCGTTTGGCGAATTTCTTTGTTGCTTTCGTCACTCAAACAGTTTCTAAGCGCCTCGAACTTCATCAGAAACGCGTAAGTCATGTTATAAATAAAGTAACAGTGTTGTGTTAAATCTATTTTTTATGTAAACTCATTTATGTTGACAATCCGCCCATAGCTCAGTTGGTAGAGCAGCTGCCTCTTAAGCAGACGGTCCCAGGTTCGAGCCCTGGTGGGCGGACACGAACGGAGTGAGTGGTCGCCCACCACCGCAACTGTTTTACGGAACGCTAGTGGAGTAAAACAGGAGGACTGGCGAGAAAAGGTTGCCTGCTATTATTTAAGTCATTGTTTATAGGTTTTTCATTTTATGTCGCAATTTTTATTGAATTTTGTTATAGTTGGACGCAGGCGCGATTAGCTCAGCTGGTTAGAGCGCAGTCCTGATAAGACTGAGGTCCTTGGTTCGAGTCCAAGATCGCGCACTGAGACAGTGTCTATATGACCAATTATTCATTACATTTATTCATTACTTACGCGTTTGGAGAATTTCTTTGTTGCTTTCGTCACTCAAACCTTTCATCGTGCCACCAAGTACGCCTCACCCAGCCCCAGTTCAGGTAACCATTTATTACTAACGTAATAAACCAAAAAATGTTTTAGTCAGTCACGAAAGAATATAAATGATCATGGAAACTGGAGCTGGGTCAGCGCCTCGAACTTCATTAGAAACGCGTAAGTCATGTTATTTTTAGCCGGAGTCTAAAATTGTTTGTACGTATTCAAATACTGTAGATGTTCCAAGTGTAAAAAGTGATATATATAAAGTGGTGCCTAACAAGAGAGGTATTATGAAGGCTCGCATTTTTACGCCTAACAAACCTAGGGGTATTAATATAGCCTCGTTTGGTAGCGGAACGAAGGATGCCCAAAAAAAAACAAAATAAGGTAAAAACCTAACTTTGTTTTTATATATATCTTCAACTTTGCTGTGTGCTTCGGGGTAACGATCGCGTAAGAAATTTTTCCCCATACGGCCCAGCACATAAGCCAGTAAGTCTGCCAGAGTAGTTCCTATTATAAATAGTATTATTATGGTAACTACGGACAGACCTGCGGCGGTAAAGATGGGTACAAATGTTGCCGCTGGTACGGGTACTATCAGGTTTAGTCCGGCAATGAAGGCTACTATCATTGCCCCTAAAGGCCCATAGCGCATAAGTAAGTCTTGAGCCAATTCGTTAGTTTGTACGTAATCAGCTATTAAAAAAGAGCCGATAAAGGCAAAAAAGATAAGAATGATGACAATCAGGGCTTGTATACGATACTTTTTTTTGTTTCGATTTATTTTGTCAGTTACCGTCATGTTGTTCAGGCACGCTAGATCCGTTCGTGGCTTCAATGGGGCTTACCCAATCTTGTAGTTCTTGCTGTATTTTGGTGTCTAGGTGTTGTATCTCTTTTTCTAACCTTAACACTAAACTATACACGAACAGCACAAAAGCAATCATTAAAAACCAAGCTACGTATCTAAACATGGGGTAACTCTCTAAAGTGTGTTGCATTTGCTTATTATATCAGACTGTATCATTAAGTCTTGTTTTTACTAACAAGTTTAAAAGTATTTGTAGCACTCGTAATGAAGCTAGATTTTATTTATTACATGACTTACGCGTTTGGCGAATTTCTTTGTTGCTTTCGTCACTCAAACCTTTCATCGTACCACCAAGTACGCCTCACCCAGCTCCAGTTTCCGTGATCATTTATATTCTTTCGTGACTGA
>SKGH01000041.1 GCA_007117575.1 Candidatus Kaiserbacteria bacterium
ACAAACAGGATTACTGGTCAAACAGATGATTCACATCAAACCAGAGCGTTTGTAGATGTTCACCCAACCCCAGGCAGTGGACCTTATCGCGAACAGGAGTGTTAGTTATTTGACCCTAAAAACCCTCGGTGCACCGGTGTGTTCATTTAATGACAATGTCGTAAAACGATTGAAAGCCATCCTGACAGGTTGGGTAATTATCTTGAGTGGTTAAGTTTGTCACACCTCGAACGCACTATATGTTTCTTAGGATGTTTCTTAGGTACTGTTTTTTACGATTTGATTTTTGGAGAACGTATACATGTCGTTGTATGCTTCAGTAAATAAAGTGATCAAATCACTTTGAGTAAACACCGTTACGCAATTACTTCAAGTAATTATGGTATCGCCAGTTACCTTAAAGTCACCAGACTTAAGTACAAAAGTCTGTAACTAAGATGAAGAGATAGTTTTTGAATTTTCTAAACTTGAATATTAACTTTATATACTTGAATCGAACACTTGAAACGGGTGGTGTATTTTTAATTCCATATTCATGTCTTCTATACGTATAAGTTCATTGTGCTTGGCGGTTCTTTCACCTCTGGCAGTGCTACCTGTCTTTATTTGTCCCAAGTTTGCTCCTACTGCTAAATGAGCGATAGTGACGTCTTCAGTTTCTCCACTGCGGTGAGATATGACAGTGCTCCATCCGCTGTCATGAGCTTTTTTTATGGTGTGGAGTGTTTCAGTTAGAGTACCTATTTGGTTGGGTTTGATCAAAATAGAGTTACCGGCTTTTTCTTCAATGGCTTTCTGTAGGCGAGTAGGGTTAGTGACCAATATGTCATCTCCCACCAGTTGTAGGTCGGGTAGTTTGGTTGTCAGTTTTTGCCAGTCAGCCCACTCATCTTCACCCAGTCCGTCTTCTAGTGACACTATGGGATACTTTTTTGTTATTTCTACATAGTAATCAATAAGCTCGTCAGCGCTTAAGCTACGACCTTCCGCTTTAAGTTCATAATTACCGTCTTTTAAAAACTCAGCGGCGGCAACGTCAAGTCCAAAAACTATATCTGTACCTAATTTGAAACGAGTAGCTTCAACCGCTGTCACTAGAAGGTCAAGTGTTTCTGTGTTTGAGGATACAGAAGGAGCGAAACCTCCTTCGTCACCTAAGTTTGTAGATAAGTTTTTTTCTTTGAGTAACTTTTTAAGTGATGAATATATTTCCGCTACTACAAAAACAGCTTCTGTGTAGGATTTGGCATTTTTTGCAATGAGCATGTATTCCTGAAAATCAGAAGCTTGTCTGGCGTGTTGACCACCATTTAGAACGTTAAACATTGGCATTGGAATAGACATTTTCGGGTTTCCAGCTATGTCGTTTATTTGTTTATAGAGCGGAATGTTTCTTATACCGGAAGCGGCGTGAGCAACCGCTAGCGATACTCCCAGAATAGCGTTAGCTCCCAAGCGTTCCTTATTCTCTGTACCATCAAGCTCCAGCATGGTATTGTCTATTTTGAATTGATCATCAGCTTGCATTCCTACAATGGCATTAGCTATTTCGCCTTCAATATTCGCTACGGCCTTAGTTACGGCTTTACCGGCAAAACCCTCACCACCGTCTCTAAGTTCATGTGCTTCGTGCATACCGGTAGATGCTCCTGAGGGAATAGCCGCACGCCCCCATCCGTTCTCGCAGTGTACTTCAGCTTCTAATGTTGGTAGCCCTCTTGAATCAATTATTTGTCGAGCTTTGATTGTTTTTATTTTCACAGGTCGTTAATGATTTGGTTTAATTATGGTGTATAATTTATTCGATGGCGGTCATTGTTTTTTATGATACAACGGAGTTGGATGAACAGCAATTAACAAATGCTTTACGTCCTACCGATCACTATTGGAAATTCGTTTCCAAGTCTCTTAGTGTCGACAATGCGCACACTGATGCGGAAATAGTTTCCGTAATGTCTACCAGTAAGATCACAGCCGAGATCATGGACTCTATACCACGTTTGACCCTGATCTGTTGTCGTTCTATTGATGTTAATAACGTAGACTTGTCCTCAGCCTCTCAAAGAGGAATAACAGTCTTAAGAGTACCGACTTACGGTGGACCTTCTGTAGCGGAATACGTATTTACTTTGTTACTGGCACTTAAAAGGTTATTGCCTACTGTCTTAGAGGCGACTAGAAAACCTTTCTCTAGACCAGAGATAAGGGGGCATGATCTTGTAGGTAAAACTATGGGCGTGATCGGTGTAGGCAATATTGGTAAAGAAACTCTACGTATTGCAAAAGGTTTCTCTATGCGTACGCTTGCTTATGATGTCAAACCGGTTTCTGAAATCGAAGACCATGACCTTTTCGAATACGTAGATTTGGACACACTCTTGAGTGAGTCAGACGTGGTTTCACTCCATGTTCCTTACAATAGACACACGCATCATTTATTGAATAGTGACCGACTTAACTCCATGAAAGAAGGTTCCATCTTGGTAAACACTTCAAGAGGAGGAGTTGTAGATACCGGTGCTTTGGTGTCTGTGTTAGATAGAAAACATCTCGCCGGAGCCGCTTTGGATGCGGTTGAGGGCGATTTTATATTTTCTTCGTCTGAAGAAATGATGTCGTGGCAAGATGGTAAAAATTCAAATGAGTTGTGGCGACACAGTGCGGAATTAGCTTCTTTGCAGAGGATGCCAAATGTGATAATCAGTCCTCAAAATGCATACAATACTTTTGAATCATTTGAGCGTATAAACAATACCACAGCTAAAAACATTATTGATTTTTATAACGGGTATAGACCAAACGAAGTTAAATATGAACCACCTACACCCGGAAAACTTATTCTTATAAGACACGCCGAGTCTGAATGGAACGCCAGCGGAGTCTGGAGTGGAATAACTGATATTTGTCTCAGTGATAAAGGTGAGAAAGATTGTGTGGGAATAGGAGAAATGATAAATCGCTTGGGAATCAGTATAGATATAGCCTGTTATACAGAACAAAGAAGAACCAGACAAACACTAGACGGCATACTTCCGCACATTGCTTCCTCTAAAGAAATACCACAGATTTGCGTACGTGGTCTTAATGAGCGAAATTATGGAAAATACACCGGTATGGATAAATGGCGAGTTAAAGAGATGGTGGGTGAAGAAGAGTTTAACCGCATTCGTCGTGGTTGGGATGTATCCTTTCCTAACGGTGAGACATTGAAGCAGGTCTATGAAAGAGTGGTGCCCGCTTATCAAAACGAGATACTAACTCACTTACGTGAAGGTGAAAATGTTTTAGTGGTAGCGCACGGCAATAGTTTGCGTGCTCTCATAAAATACCTTGACCGGTTGTCGGTAGAGGAGGTGGAAAGTTTAGAAATGTTGATGAGTCAAATTTTGATCTATGACGTTGATCCTGAAACCGGTCACAGTACCGGAAAACAAGTGATAGAAAGTGGGATAACTATAGAATCCAAGTTTTGATGGTGTATAATTATCAGTGATTGTTAAACCGTAGTAATTGTTAATTGTTATTTTCTATGTATAAGTACCTTCGTTTTTTTAAAGACATTACCATCGATGACGTGCCTCAGGTTGGTGGTAAAAACGCATCACTGGGCGAGATGTTTAGAAAGCTTAGCCCTAAAGGAGTTAACCTCCCCAATGGTTTTAGTACCACTGCTGATAGTTATTACTACTTTTTGGACTCAGCAGGTATAAGGCAAGATATAGTCGATACACTGAAAGATCTGGACATACACGACATGGATAATCTACAAGAGAGAGGTGAAAAGGTTCGACAAACAATACTCAACGCACAACTGCCGGCGGATTTTGAAGAAGAAATAAGAAATGGATACCATGCTCTCTGCAATGAGGTTGGTTATCAAAACTTGGTGGTGGCGGTACGCTCGTCAGCTACGGCAGAAGATCTTCCAAATGCCTCATTTGCCGGTCAACAAGAAACGTATTTAAATATAAGTGGAGTAGACGCTGTGGTTGACGCATCCAGACGTTGTATAGCCTCACTGTTTACAAACAGGGCTATTGTGTATCGGGAAGAGAATGGTTTTGATCATATGCAAGTTGCTTTGGCCGTAGGTGTACAACAGATGGTGGCAGTACGTTCAGAGGCTGCAGGAGTTATGTTTACCATAGATACTGAGTCGGGTTTCCGTGATGTGGTGGTAATAAACTCAATTTACGGTTTGGGTGAGAATATAGTGCAGGGTCGGGTTAGTCCCGATGAGTTCACCTACTTTAAACCAACTGGCGCTATTTTAAAGAAACGCATGGGTGCCAAACGTCTAAAAATGATTCCCACCGATGATGGTCAGGTTACCAATATTGACGTATCAGAAGAAGATAAAAACCGTTATTCTATAACTGATGAGCAAGTAAAAACTTTAGCTGAGTGGGGTATGCTTATAGAGGAGCATTACGGTAAACCTATGGACATTGAGTGGGCTCTAGATGAGGATTTTGGTACTTTGTTTATTGTGCAAGCTAGGCCAGAAACAGTTCAATCACAGAAAAATAATAGTGTTATAGAGGAATATAGAAGAATTGATGATGGTGAGGTGATAATCAGTGGTGTAAGTGTTGGCAATAAGATCGGTTCCGGTAAAGCGAAAGTGATAGAAAGTCTTAGTGAAATAGGTACTTTTGAAGAAGGTGATGTGTTGGTAACCACTATGACTGACCCTGATTGGGTACCGATTATGAAAAAAGCGGCCGCTATTGTCACCAATAAGGGTGGAAGGACATGTCATGCCGCTATAGTTTCCAGAGAGTTGGGTATACCTTGTATTGTAGGAACAACTCATGCTACTGAGCGAATAGGAACCGGCGATGAGGTTACAGTGAGTTGTGTGGAGGGTGATGAAGGTAATGTCTACCGTGGTTTGCTGGAATACGAAATAAATATAACTGACGTCACCGACCTAAAACGACCAAAGACAAAAATGATGATGAACATAGGTTCTCCCGAACACGCTTTCGTGTATGCGCAGATCCCAAATGATGGTGTAGGTTTGGCCAGAGAGGAATTCATCATTGATTCCCATATAAAAATACACCCCTTAGCTCTTTTGCATTTTAATGAATTAGAGGAAGGTGAAGCAAGAGACAAGATACACGAACTAACCTATGGCTATGCCAACAAAGCCGATTACTTTGTGGATAAATTAACTGAAGGTATTGCTATTCTAGGAGCCGCTTTTTACCCTAACGACGTTATAGTTCGTTTTAGTGATTTTAAAACTAACGAGTATGCAAACTTAATAGGGGGTGCTAAGTTTGAACCTTCAGAGAACAACCCTATGTTAGGTTGGCGTGGAGCCAGTAGGTACTATAGTGATGAATATCGAGAAGCTTTTAAACTGGAGTGTGTGGCAATGAAAAGAGTTCGTGACGAGATGGGTATAAAAAATGTAAAGGCCATGATACCTTTCTGTCGAGATCTTACCGAAGCCAACAAAGTATTGGAGGTTATGAAAGAAGCGGGATTAGTCAGAGGTGAAAATGATTTTGAGGTATATATGATGGTTGAGATACCAAGTAACGTGATACTGGCACGTGAGTTTGCAAAGTTGTTTGATGGTTTTTCTATCGGTAGTAACGATTTAACGCAATTGACCTTGGGTGTTGATCGTGACAGTCACATAATCGCACATGTTTATGATGAAAATAATGAGGCGGTTAAAGAATTGATACGTCAAACAATTAAGGTAGGAAAAGAGGAGGGTGTAAAGGTTGGTATTTGCGGTCAAGGGCCTTCTGATAGTCCTGAGTTCGCTAAGTTTTTGGTGGAAGAGGGGGTTGATAGTATGTCGTTGGCACCTGATACGATAGTCAAGACTACAATGGCTACGTACGAGATTGAGAAAGGTCTTTAAGTTTTGGTTAAGAATTAAGCACAACAAAACCCTGAGTTTAACTCAGGGTTTTGTTTTTTTTGTTCAAAAAAATTTAAAGAAGCATAATAAGTACCAGAGATAAACTACCGATAGCACATAAAGTGCTTACAAATAAGGTGGTAGCAACTAACTCGGGTGAAGCGTCATACTGTTCCGCTATCACGAATGAGGTGACAGCTGTAGGCATAGCACCGGCCAGAACGGATGCGATCATGATTTCCGAGTCTACATCTAATAAAGTACCGCCTATAAAAAGAAACAGAGGTAGTACTGCCAGTTTAACAGCGGTACCAAACACTGCCCAGCCAGCCAGTTTTGGTATGAATGATTTATACATGAAAGCTCCAAGAGTTATCAGCGCAATAGGTGAAGCCGGTGTCGCAAGTAGTCTACCTACTTCTTGTAGGTAGCCCATCAAAACGCCTGATATACCTGATAGACTCAGTCCGATTCCACACAAAAGTGAGATAATAAGAGGGTTAAAAAGAAATTTTTTAGTATAGTCGTATAGTCCATGAGAGGTAGAAAGATACCATTGTATAGCCAACACGGAGATAACTATACCCATGACAAGGTGAGGTGTGGCTGCGGCCACATAAAAACTAAACATTTCTTCAGTCAGGGCTCTCTCACCGATAGGGAATCCCATATAAATGGTGTTACCTACCAGACCGGAGGCGAAAATAGCCGCTTTTAGTTTAGGTGATATAGGGAAAAGCTTCAGTGTTAAAAAAAGCAAAAACGCAAATGATAGTAGAAGAAAGGTATTTATTATCAGTGTGTAAAGAGTTTCGGTATCTCGCCAGTCTATGTTCCAAAAACTCATTATTATGAGTGCGGGTAGAGATACATTGTAGACAAAACGATTAAGCGTGCTTATACCTTGTCTATCGATTAATCCTATAAATCTGAGTAGGTAACCGACACCAACTAGGGTAAATATGGGCAAAATAATAAGTAAAAAACTCATTCCTATATTTTACATGTATTGATAAAAAAATACATGACAAGAATTATAATAGCCCTTACTTTTTAAAGGAACAGTTAGGTTGTCAATCTCTGACAATTATGCTCATTCCCAAATCAGCCCATTCATATATTTCGCGAGCGATGTTGGTGGGCAGATTAACACAGCCGTTTGAGTAAGGAGAGCCAAAGTTGTTATGCCAATAAACGCCATGAATTATGGCTCCTTGGTGAGTAAAGTATATGTTCCATGGTACTCCGGGGAGGTCGTAGTACTTTGATGTTATGCCGGGAATGGGGCCCTGCATGTACCTTGATGGTGTTTTCATGAAGGCGGTAAAATGACCTCGAGGAGTTGGGGTGTTTAAAATACCGGTAGCTGTGCTGGTCGCCAAAAATAACTCTTCACCTTCATAGGCGTACAACATCTGGCTACTACGTTCAATTATTATTCTTTTGTTAGTTTCAGGAGTGTCAGAGTTTAGTTTTAAAACACCTATGTTTGTAAAGCGTTTGCCTATATTGTCTTGAACATACCAAGGAAGCTGTAGTCGTCCCGGGTACCTTAGCCACTCAGGGAAATCAATTTCATGCCAAAGTTCTCCGTCATGACCGGTTATTGATCTTTTTACAAACAAAACCATACCTTGTCGTAAAGCTTTTCTTTTGGTACTGGTGGAACTTGGTTCGGAATATGAATAAGCGCATTCGTCATCTATTTCCGGAAAGCAGCTATCAAGAATCTCAAAGTAGACATGGTGGTTTGTAGCATCCGGAAGTGGCTCAAGGTAAGATGCCTGCGCTAACGCCGGGCCCTCAACAACTTTTAGGCTATTTTCAATTCTACTAACAGCCTGATCCATATGGGTCACTTCTATATCATTGAAACTTGCCTGAGCGCTTGATTTCTTATCAATGTTAATTATCACCGTTATAATAATGCCGAATAAGCAAATGGTTATCATTAGAGAGACTAATTTTAATAAAGTGCTATTTTGTAGGTCTTTCACACTATATTTATAACATAAGTAACCATAGTAAAACTGTTAGTTTGACACAGTGATGTTATAATCAGAACATACTAAAAATTTATTTTTTTAATATGAAACCATTCTTAATAATTCAACTAAGGCCAGAAGATGAGACAGCTGATAATGAATACGAAGCTTTTCTAAAGCATGGTGGTTTAAAAAAGTCTGACACGGTTCGTATCAGAGCTGAAAAAGCAGGTTTGCCGGCAATTGATCTGTCACAGTATTCAGGGATAATTGTAGGCGGGAGCCCTTTTGATATTAGTACACCAGATACTGAAAAAAGCTCTATACAAAAAACTTTAGAAGCAGATTTTTTTCATCTTTTCGACCTGTTGGTGGAACAAGATTATCCATTTCTGGGAGCTTGTTCCGGAAACGGGTTGTTGGGTAGTTATTGTGGAGTACCAATAACCAGAAAGTATGGTGAGACAGTCAGTGCGGTTGATGTTTATCTAACAGAAGACGCTAAAGATGAACCTTTATTAAAAGATTTTCCTGATACATTTAAAGTTTTGTTGGGACATAAAGAATCTTGCGAAGAAACACCACCTAATGCGACTTTGCTGGTAAGAGGTGACGCTTGTCCGGTGCAAATGTTTAGGGTAAAAAATAACCTATTTGCCACTCAGTTCCATCCTGAAGGGGATGCTGAGGGTTTCACTTTACGCATCAATATATATAAGCACCATGGTTATTTCGATCCTGACGAAGCCATGGATCTGATCAGCCGAGTGTGCGAGGTCGAGACACCCTATTCGCAGTTGATACTAAAGCGTTTTGTCGATCGTTATACCGTACCTAGTATCTAGCGTATTTTATCAGTTTCTTAGTTTGATTAAGTTAAGAGCAAACTTGTGTATATCTAGGTAGGTTACGAATAAGCATGACTAATTTTCAGCCTCAAAGAGTAATTACTCTATCAGTAATGATAGGGGTGGTAATGGGTCTGATGCTTTTGGTTTTCGATGTTTTTGAAGCTAATACCGGTCACAGTATTGCCGTCGCCGCTTTTGCCGCTACCACTATTATTATTTTTTTGGATCCGCAAAATAAATCAGCCAAACCAAGTGTTATATTTATTGCCTATTTCTCAGCCGCTTCATTAGGTTATCTGTCTTCCGTTTTACCTTTGCCAATTTACCTACAAGCATCTATCGCCGTATCTGCCACAGTTTTTGTATTACTTAGATTTCTGGCACCACACCCTCCGGCCTTAGCTTATGCTTTCGGCTTTATTTTGGGAGGTTATGGTTTAACAGAACTGGTTTTGACCATTCCTGCACTTTTAGCCTATTTTATTACTATCGGTACTGTTGTTCAGTTTGGAATTATTGTTTTGGGTTATCTTGGTCTGGTTAGTGATGATAATGCAAGACGTTCTGAAAAATTAAACTTGGAAAAAATAGTTAACCGAATACTTCCTTATGCGTTGATAGTACTCTTTATTTCTTTGTTATTTGAATTTTTGAGACCAGACCTTACAGAACCTTATAGGCTGTACCTTACCGTATTGGATGCCATGATAATCACTGTTTTTGTTATTGAACTTTATTACAAATACAAGCGAGCCAAGTCCATTAAACTTTTTGCTAAAGAAAACTGGATAGATATATTAGCGGTCATACCTTTCTTCTTAGTCATGCGCTTTATTCAAGGAGTTTCTTTGGTGGTAGGTCTGGTTGCCGGACAGGCTCATGCCTTGGCGGATATGACAAAATTCACTAAATTTTTAAGACCAATAGCGCGTTCTCCCCGTTTTGCCCGTATGGTAGACCAGTTTAATAAGCTGGAAAACGTTTGATCAGACAAAATAAAACAGACCTGTCACACAATGGGTCTTATTGCGTATAACATAATGCGTTCATAAAGAACGTCAATCTGAACACTGTTAAATACAAACAGTTCATGTGTTATAAGTTCATAAATAAGTTAAGTTAAGTTAAGTTATGTATCTACGTTTACTACTTTTAGGGGCAGTTATCGCTGTTGGAGGACAAGCGACTAACGTCAGCGCCAATTCAATAGTTGATATTGCTGTCAGCGATAGTAATTTTTCTTCATTAGTTGAGGCTGTGGTATCTCAGGACTTGGCTGATACTTTAGCAAATGATGGTCCATTTACAGTATTTGCACCAACTGATGATGCTTTTGCCAAGTTGCCAAACTATGCTGTTAGAGCTTTAGAAAACAACCCTGATCTTCTTACCGACATACTTTTGTATCATGTGGTACCGGGGAAGTTGTTGGCTGAAGATGTGTTAAGTAACCGAAGACTATCTACCGCTCAAGGAGAGGAGCTTAGGGTTATCGGTAGTGCTTTTAGTCCTTATGTTAATTTTTCACGCATTGTAGGTACGGATATTGTTGCCGATAACGGTGTCATACACGTGATCGATAACGTTTTGATACCTCGTTCGGTGCGTCAGGCGTTGATATCTGACTTACGTAATCAGTTAAGGCAAAAACAACAGTCATTACGAGAATTAAGAACGGCAACATTACACTAAACTACTCATCTATACTTCAGGTATTTAACAAAACGTCGGTATGTCCGACGTTTTGTTAATATACTTGCATTTATCTCTGTATGCGATTGTGTGTAAATAATTGTCATAATAAAATACTCATGTAGTATGTGCCTAGCATGAAAAACGAGAACCCACATAGGTTTAGCGACGTTTACGCTAAATATAAAGACAAATTGTATTCCTATGTATATTACAGAGTTAACGGAGACAAAGATCTGGCAGAAGATATTATAAGTGATGTTTTTATTAAAACTTATGAGAAATTTGATAGTTACAATCCAAATTATGCCATAAGTACTTGGTTGTATTCAATAACAAGAAATTCACTAATCGATCATTATCGAAAACATAGAGCCACAATAGATATAGATTCTATACCTATTGTGGCAGAAGACGATGCTCTTTACCATATATTGGATCAACGTATAACCGGAGAACAGATAGATAAAGCTTTGGCTAAGCTAACACCTCTGCAGCAAACTTGTATTAGAGAAAAATTCTTTGCGGGTAAAAGTGGTGAAGAGATATCTCAACAATTGTCTATTTCACACCCTTCGGTTCGCAAACACATTTCGCGCGGTTTGAAAGCTCTTAGAAACGAATTTATATTATATACGTTCATACTTTATTTAGTATTTGATCAATTTCAAACTTTTATCTTTTAATTGGTGTTTATGACAAATCCTTTTATAAAAAAAATTCCCACATCAACAGATATTAAAATACGTTTTCGTATCCTCATGTTTGTTGTAAAGAAATATAGAACAAATAGAAACATGTTCTTTCTTGGTGTTTTATCACCATTAATTAGTGTTTGGCTATTTGTATTTCTAACCTCAATAAATTTACAACCAGATATAGACATACTAGCTCAAATCAGAATGGCTGAAGCATCGGAATTGGCTAAAGCAGAAGAAGGTATATATCATTTACGTTGGTATGTTACTGAGGGGGTGGACAAACCGCGTTTAGTGGCTAATAATTTTGGTAGAGAAATAAACACCATACCCAGAACTGATGTGTTAGAGACTTGGCAGCATGGTGACAACGTGCTGGCATTTATCAACTCAAACGCTTTGGTTAGGGAATTCGATGTGTATTTATCGATAGCTCAAGACGATGATGTTTCCTTGCATCATTATGGGGGAAATGACAGAGAAGTTGACTCAAATCGTTATTATTATGATGAGGTACATGATTTATCTTCAATTTATACCGCTTATACCAGTTTAGAAAGACCGGGAATACCCAAACTTCCAAAACAAGCTGAGATGGTCAAGGTTGACGAAACTAATCGTCAGACAATTTTTAGTTTTAAACCAAACGATAAAGTAATAATAGAAAGCGTAGTAGATATGGAGACCATGTTGGTTAAAGAAGAGATAATTTATTTAAGTGATGAAAATAATGAATGGTATCAGGTGACTAGGATAAGTTATGAATCCAGAGAAATAATACCGGCAACTGACTTTGAAGATGTTTTTGATCCTGAAATTTTTGATTACCAGTTGATGACTACGAGTTAAATAATGTTTATTTTACAGGACTTACGCGTTTGGCGAATTTCTTTGTTGCTTTCGTCACTCAAACCGTTCATCGTACCACCAAGTACGCCTCACCCAGCCCCAGTTTCGGTAACTATATATTACTAACGTAATAAACCAAAAAATGTTTTAGTTAGTCACGAAAGAATATAAATGATCACGGAAACTAGGGCTGGGTCAGTGCCTCGAACTTCATCAGAAACGCGTAAGTCATGTTTTAATTGGTTGTGCATTGTGGTTGGGAATATGGTCGCACTGATGGTAAACTGGTCAGATATGAAAATTGCATATATAACACCATACGAAGGAGAGAGAGAAATAGTTACTAATCTTTTATCAGATCATGAAGTGGTTTTCCACGATCAACTTATAGATAAAGAGGTTCCGGCAGAACTGGCGGATGCTGATGCTATATCAATATTTGTCAATTCCAAGTTAACAGAGGAAATGGTCGATTCTATGCCTAATTTGAAAGTCATAGCTTTAAGGTCAATGGGTTATGATCATGTTCCGGTAGCTTACGCGCAGAGTAAGGGTATTAAGGTTGCCTATGTACCGCGTTATGGCGCGCAAACGGTAGCTGAGCACGCTTTCACTCTTATGCTATGTCTTTCTCGTAAAGTACCTGAAATGTATGAACTTTTGCGACGCGTGGGCAATATAGATATAGCTGGTCATGAGGGTTTTGATCTTTGCTGTAAAACCTTAGGGGTTATAGGAACCGGTAGTATTGGTAAACGTGCTTGTGAGATAGGTAGAGGTTTTAGGATGAATGTAAAGGCTTATGACCTATATCCTGATGAGGATTTTGCTTCAAAATACGGAATAGAATACGAATCTTTTGATGATGTTTTGGGTAGTTCAGATATCATTACTTTACATGTGCCCGCTACTCCTGAAAACCACCACTTGTTAAATGAACAAAGTTTAGGGAAGGTAAAAGCAGGTGCATACATAATTAACACAGCTAGAGGTGTTTTGATTGATACAGTAGCTTTGTTGAGATCATTAAAGTCAGGGCACATAGCCGGAGCCGGCTTGGACGTATTTGAGGGTGAGGAATATCTAAAAGATGAGATGAAACTTTTGGATCCGGAAGCTAAAATTGAGATAGATATTTTCCGTGCTTTCGCTGCCCAACACGAGTTTCTTGACATGTCTAATGTTATCATGACTCCTCATATGGCATTTAATACCATTGAGGCCAAGTTGGAAATAACAGAAACGACTGTAAAAAACATCCTCACAGCTTTTGACGGAGAGCCGGATTTTCCAGTCAAATTGTAGATAGTCCATCACAGTTTTGTAGCCAAATTTCAAGTAACTTAAAGACTTAATATTGAAAAAAAGTTTCGTTTGTTTGTAGTGTATGTTGAGTTATAGATCAAATAAAAAATTTCAGAAAACCGTAGAGGATTTTGCGTGTCAGAATTGCGGAAGGGAAGTGGTGGGTAGTGGCTATACGAATCATTGTCCCCACTGTTTATGGAGTAAGCATGTCGATGTTTATCCCGGTGACAGGGCTTCTGAATGTGGCGGTATGATGGAACCGGTTGGTCTTGAGAATAAGAAAAGTGAATGGTCTTTGATCCATAAGTGTTTGCGGTGCGGACATGTAAAAAATAATAAAGCTTCTAGTCAAGATGACCAAGATAAGATTATTGAGCTGGCAAAATTTGTGGCAAACAAATAATTTTTTTTTACTTTCATGACTTACGCGTTTGGCGAATTTCTTTGTTGCTTTCGTCACTCAAACCGTTCATCGTACCACCAAGTACGCCCCACCCAGCTCCAGTTTCCGTGATCATTTATATTCTTTCGTGACTGA
>SKGH01000004.1 GCA_007117575.1 Candidatus Kaiserbacteria bacterium
CCGTGATCATTTATATTCTTTCGTGACTGACTAAAACATTTTTTGGTTTATTACGTTAGTAATAAATGTTTACCGGAACTATAGCTGGGTCAGCGCCTCGAACTTCATCAGAAACGCGTAAATCATGAATTATTTAATTTACTTTTATCCACATAGACAAAATCTGAAAAGTTTTTTTTGGTTTATACTGATTGAGTATAAAAGTTAATCATATTCTCAATGAGTGAAGAAAATAAAATAATTAGTGAGCATAAAGTAGTTAGTGTAAAGAAGTCGGCACTGATTGTCTTGCTGTTGATTGTCGTCTTATCTTTAGGTGTGTTGGGTTTATTAGCTGTCAGTAATTTAAATACTGAAGGCGAAGAAGAAATGATTTCTACCGAGGTTGCAGAAATTAAGCAAGAACGAGAATTAATCTCTAAATTTGTTTCAGGGGCAGGAAAGAAAGAGTTGTTGGCAGTCGGGTACCCTTATTTGGAACAGTTTCCAAATAACGAAAATATTAACTATGTAATAGGTGCGACCCTGATTGATAACTTGCACTTAGTTATGGATGATGAGAAGTATGGAGCCGATCTACAAGAGGCCAAAAGACTATTAACTACTGCATATAATACTGTTACCCAACAGCCTGAGTACATAGATAATAAACTTGATGAAGAAACGTACACGAATAATATCCTGTCTATTATTGAATATCTGGCTAAAGCTTACCTTTTGAGTCATGAATATGAAGAAGGTATAATGTTTTTTGAACAAGAGCGAAATTATCAATGGCATACAAACCCTTATACTGAATACTTCACCAGCAGTGCAGATTTGCAACTGCGTTATCACATAGCCTTGCTATACCTACATGCCGGATGGACACATCAAGCTGACGACATGCTGAATCAGCTTTTACTGGAGTTGGACATAGGGTACAGAGACTGGTTATCACAACAGGATTACTTATTGGAAGATGAAGACCTGTTAGATATGGAAGACCGACTTTTTGATTCGTTGCCACCTAACTATACTCTACATATTAAAGTTGGTTACCAGCACGCTAGACGTTTGTTTGTTAATTATGAAAGTGATCTAGAGTCAGAGCTTATAGATAGAATAGATTATCTACGTGATTTTATAAAGCATGGTTCAGAAGTAAACGCTAGAGCCAATGAGTTAATTCTTTCAGCACGTTTAGATATATATGAATCAAGGTATAAAGATGCGGTAGAAAAACTAGATGCCATGACTAGTGAACTTGGTTATAGCAGTGCAGACTTAGAAAGATATTGCCCAGAATGTTTTATGCTCAAAGGAGAAGCATTGCTTGAACTTTATATAAATGAAGGTGACCGGCAGTATCTAGAAAATTCTTTGCGTAACCTGGAAAAAGCCAATGAAATAAGACCAAGAAACAGTAGAGTGTTGCTAGCTTTAGGTACAGCCCAGAGGTTGAGTGGTGACGAGGATAAAGCCATAAACACTTTTATTAGAGGTATGAGCTTTGCAGAAAGTGATGGTCATATTATTTATGACGAGAGAGTAAAACTGCAAGATAAGTTTAGTTTGGCTACAGAGGAAAGTGATTTAGCTGTAACTTTTTATAGCAAATTGACGGATAATTAAAAATAATAAATAGATATGAATTGTAAATATATGAATAGTTGCGACATAAATAATGGCTCATCTTTAAAGTCGCTGATAAAAAATATGAAGATCATTTTTATAGGTTTCTTATCGTTTTTTGTTATTTTTAATTTATTTCCTTTAGAGCTTAATGCACAGTTTAATAATACTGGTACTGAACCTGCCACGTGTGGACCTTGGATTACAAACTGGTCTAATGCCTCAATTGAACAACAAAATGCGTCAATATGTGTTGGTATAAGAAATTTTTGGGGAGTATCAGTGAGTGGTAATACTGTTAGATGGTATTGTGATAGGCACAGATTAGGTCCTGTTTGCGAGGCTCCTTTTAGTGCCAGTTTATCGACGCCAGGTTGTACCATACCTGAGGGACAGAGTAGATGTAACTCATCATTTAGTTTGTATCATCGAGGCCATCATGGTCCAACTGAGTTACATAGAGTCAATCCTGCCGGTTATTCTGCCTTGCAACCGCATGGAGAAGCACCTGCTAACTACACATTCCAAAGATCTGGCATGGAACTAGTGTCTTTAAGTAGTGTACAGTCTCCGCAATGGAATGGCCCCTTGATCAGTCTTGATCACGGATCACACACCTTTGCTTTATCTTGGTGGACTGATAGTAGAGACTACAGAACTAGAGTCGAGTTAAGAAGATCAACCGCTGTTGCTAGGTGTGCTTCAGGTTTAGAGTTTAGAGACGGGGTTTGTGTTCGTGCGCAAACTCAGCAACCTTCACCAGTGCGATGTGAATCCCTGACTGCTAATCGTACCTCGGTACCTGCTTCTGGAGCAGACGTAAGATTTAGCTGGCGTGTTGTTAATGCTTTTTTGGTGGAAGCTGTTTTGCCATCAGGGGACAGGTTTACAGTAGATAGAGCGATCGCTGCTCCAATAGATAGCACCGCTTCTAATGTATTAGTGCAAAATGCTCAGCCAGGAACTTACAGGATCATAGGAACTGGTGAAGATGGAAGAACTTCTCAGTGTAGTTTGACGCTAACTACTGGTGGTGGTATCACACCACTACCAACTGGGGCAAATGGTCGGTGTGGTTTGGCAAATAATCGCGAATATAGTTCTCCGCCACCAATGAATCAACGTTGTAGTGCAGGTGTGGTATCTAATTTTTCTGGTAACAATCCTTGGACGTGGCGATGTCTCGGTACCAATGGTGGCGCGAGTGTGAGTTGTCGAACGTTACTGCCGACGACAATTACTAATCCGGTTAATGGACAATGTGGTCCCGCACACGATACTACTAGAGCTTCAGCGCCACCTGTAAGTCAGTTGTGTTCTCAAGGAAATGTTTCCCTAACTTCTTTTGGTCTTAATGGTCCTTGGACGTGGCGATGTATAGGTATAGATGGTGGCACCAATGTAAATTGTAGTGCGAATCAGGTTCAAAATCCACCACCTACCTGTGGTTCGGCAAACGCCGGTTCGTTTACGGATACTCCACCCAACAATCAACTCTGTGGTTCCGGAAGCAGCCTTTCAGGAAGTGTAAATACAACAACCAGTGGTTGGTCATGGACTTGTCAAAGCAATCTTCACCACACAAGTGGTGAAACAACAACTTGTACAGCTAACAGGGAAGACCCCCCACCTTGTAATTGGTCAATTCAAAGAAGTTGTGATGATATATGTAGTACTAATGAATCGATAACTGTAACCAATGACGGACCTTCGGGTTGTGATGATAGTAATCGACCTAGTCCAGTACCTAATTCATGTTCACATGGAGAGGTAATCATAAATCATTTTACTGGTATTTCAGATGGTTTTAGTGAAGATAGTGAAAATGATATATCTTCTCTGCCAAGTGGGATTGATAAAACTGTTAATTTTGATGATGAGCTTAGTTTAACTTGGGAAACACAAAACGCATGTAATTGTGTTTTAGATGGTTTAGGTTTGAATAATAGTGAGTTTAGGGGGGAAAATAATGCTGTTGGATTGGCTGTAGGTAAACCTAATCGTGGTTATAATACGATATATTCTTTGTTGTGTTACAACGGTACGAGTATTATTGATTCTGTTAGTACAGCTGAACAAAGTATAGATGTATATACCTACCATGACCCAATAATGAATGTAGATCCCGGGTCTCAGTCCACAGTTGGTCAACAGGGAAGTGGTCTAGTTCGCTATGGAGAGACGGCAGAAATTGAGTGGGAAGTGGATAGTAGTCATACTAATTGTAG
>SKGH01000031.1 GCA_007117575.1 Candidatus Kaiserbacteria bacterium
TATGATATAACTGTCACCAACCTAACTTCCGGTAAACAAACTTACTACTTATATACTCGTGATATTGTTTCTGTGGATGGTGCGGGAGCACCTATTTTTGCTAAGGGTGGTGTGGAGAAAACCGGTTTCGAGATCTCTGAATGGGTGAGTCTAAGTAGTGATACGATAGAAATAGAAGCGGGGGTGGATAAGAGATTCAGCGTTAGTATAGATGTTCCAGAAAGCGCCACTCCGGGAGGTCATTTTGGTGGCGTTTTTGTTTCTATGGAACCGCCGAGGTTGGATTCTTCCGGTGCGGCAGTAGGTTACGAAGTGGTAAATATAATAAGCTTAAGAGTATCTGGCGACGTTATAGAGCGGGGGATAATAAGGTCTTTTTCTACCGACAACTATATAAACAGTGACCTTAATATAAATTTTCGGGCAAATATAGAAAACCAAGGGAGTGTCTTGATAAGGCCGGTAGGTCCGCTTGAGATATACAACATGTTTGGTTCTTCCGTAGCTAATTTAAATTTTAATGATGATAAAGCAGGTGTTTTTCCGGGTACGAATAGGGTCTTTAGCATACAATGGGAAGGAGAAGGGGTCGGTTTCGGGCGTTATACCGTTGACCTTAATTTGCAGTATGGAATACCGGGATCATTTAAAAATATGAATAATTCATTGACTTTCTGGGTCTTACCTATGAACATAATCGGTCCTGCTATAGCTATATTGTTTATAATACTGGTTTCAATATATATAGGCGTTAAGCTCTATATTAAACGTCAGTTGAGTGGCTACGCTGTCAGTAACCGTCGTTTGGCACAGCGACGTAGCTCCGGAAGTTCTTTGTTCTTCCTGATGTTGATCTCTATGCTTTCAGTTACGGTAGTGTTTCTTATAATACTTCTGATATTGTTTGCTTAAACATCTTTTGGTTGTCTATAAAATATAAAAATATTTCAACATATTGCTTTTTAGGTATTTCAATTCATCTGTTATGATAAAGCTAATGCAATTCAGTCTATATAGGTTTTCTCTGCGAGTCGGTGTGATGGTGATGGCGTCGGTGCTTTTGTTTGAAAGTGGAGTGTTGTCGCCGGTTACTCATCAGTTAGCAAAAAATACCGCTAACTACGTAGCTAGTGCGGTGGGCATGTTTGCCAGTGTAGAACCAAACGAAATAAATGTTATAACTTCTGCTCTAACACAAAGGGAGCGAGAGCTTGATGAGAGAGAGAAGTCTGTGGTAGCCAGAGAAATGTCTGTAAATCGTTATGGTGAAGCCGGAGCAGGTCTTTCACAAAGAACATCGACCTTCATATTGAGTACAATATTATTCATAATGTTGGTTTTGATAGTATTGAACTTCAGTCTTGACTTCATATACAGGCGTGAGGCTAGGAAAAATGAACAGTTTTCATGATGTGCATAGGGCCGTTGTTTTTCGTATGTAACGTAGCCGGTTATAAAACATAGGGTTTTAAACAGAACAAGCTCCTACTTTTTATATGAGACAATCACACAGCGATAATAAAAAGGCTATTAAAAATCTGTACCCACCGGAAAGTGCCGGGTCTAATTCCACCAGAGCGGTACCTATCGTTTCGAGTCAGGCAACTTTTTCTGACGTGGTGGAAATGTTGAGTGTACGTGCAAGTGATTTTGTAACTATCAACTACATTTATGTGGTTGATGAAGATGAAAAATTAACCGGAGTCGTTTCCGTTAAAGAGCTTTTTAAATCACCTAAAGAAAAATCGGTACTGGAGCTGGCCGAACGTTCTTTGGTAACAGTAAGACCTCACACTGATCAAGAAAGAGTGGCTTTAGTTGCTCTTAAGCACAACATAAAAGCCGTTCCGGTAGTAGATAAACGCGGTTACTTTATTGGGGTGGTAACCTCTGACACCATTATCTCGGTACTGCACAAAGAAAGTATTGAAGATACCTTACACCATGCGGGTAGTATAAATATGGATAACCCCCTTACGTCTTTGGTACATGGTTCGTCGTGGCTTCATTTTAGAAAACGTTCGCCATGGTTGTTAATAGGTCTTTTGGGTGGAGTGGGTGCCGCGTCGGTGGTTAGTTTTTTTGAACATTCCATTGCTGAATATCTGGTTTTGGCTTCGTTTATTCCTACCGTGGTGTATATGGCAGACGCGGTTGGTTCACAAACCCAGACTATTTTTGTACGTTCTTTGGCTTTAGAGAAGAAGTTAGACTTAAAAGAATATTTAAAGAGGGAGGCGGTGGTAAATTTCTCTCTCGCTTTGCTTTTGGGTGTGGCTATCACCATATTGGTAGCCGTTTTCTTTTCTACATGGAAGATAGCCTTCGTGGTGGGGATAGCTATATTTTTTACCGTTGTCGAGTCTATGGTGGTAGCTCTGTCTATGCCTTACGTTTTGTCAAAAATGGGCTTTGACCCGGCGGTGGGTAGCGGTCCTTTTGCAACGGTAGTTCAGGATATTCTTAGTCTGGTTATCTATTTCGGGGTAATTGTTTTGTTACTTTAACTGATTGATTAGAAGTGACTTATCCAGTTTGAATGGGTTGTAGGTAAGTTAAGGTGGTATAATAGTTTAAAGGCGTAGTTTACGCCTTGTAGTTTAAAAATCTATTTTGTAGTGACTAAGATTTTGTACTCTGGTTTTTTATATCCTTTAGTATGAAGTGACAGTCATTTTAGCTAGAGATAGAAATTACACATTCGGCGAGTTAGACACTTTGTTAGTGTGTTGGCAGTTAAAAAACAGATATCAGGACTTACGCGTTTGGCGAATTTCTTTGTTTCTTTCGTCACTCAAACCGTTCATCGTACCGCCAAGTACGCCTCAGGTTTTCGCTCTTCAGCGCCTTGAACTTCATCAGAAACGCGTAAGTTATGAGATATATTGTAGACAACAGACAATCAGTCTCAAGTCAAATGTGTAAATTTTATAAGAATTTATTGTTAAGTATTATTATGTCAAAAAAGTTATTAGGATATTTTTCCGTGTTAGCACTGGTTTTGGTTTTTCCGGTGGTTCATTTGTCAGCAGAGACAGATGAAGATTATGATGAAGATATTGAAGTTGAGGAAGAATTGATAGATTCAGATACTGAATCAGATCACGAAGTGGTGGTTGTCAGTAATGAGGAAGAAGACCACGCAGGCGATGATGAAAATACTACCGATGAGCAAACCATTGCGGAGCTTATGGAAACCCTGCAAATGCTCATGGCTCAGGTAGCTGAGTTACAGGCACAAATAGAGGCGACTCGTGGTCAAGTGCAGGAAGTGAGAAAGGAATTGCGAGCCGGTCTGCGTGAAGGTGTGAGCGATGAGATGGTGGCAGAAATTCAAAAGTTGCTGGCAACTGATCCGGATATTTATCCGGAAGGTTTGGTGACCGGTTATTTTGGTCCACTGACCCGTGGGGCATTGATGCGTCTTCAGAAGCGTCATGATCTTCATCAGACAGGAGAAGTTGACGAAGAAACTCGCGCTTTGTTGCAGGCATATCTGGAAGAAAAAAGAGGTGGTCACGTGCCTCCGGGTTTACTGCGTGCTCCGGGTATTGCTAAGAAAGTAGAAACTATCGTTATAGAAGGTGACGAAATAACTATCAATTGTGATGTCGTTGGAGCTCCCGGAGCTTTGTGTCGAGCCAGAATGGAGCGTACGCAACGTGGTAACGAGCGTTCTGCGGAGGCTTCAGAGAGGCGTGGACCACCGGACCGATCAGGTGTTGGCGAAGATGAGAATAGGAAGGATGAAGATGATGATGGCTATGACGATGAAGATGAAGATGACGAGGACGAGGA
>SKGH01000039.1 GCA_007117575.1 Candidatus Kaiserbacteria bacterium
AAACCCATGCTTCGTCCTCACCGTATCCCGATACGCTTCGGACTCCAGCACAGGTTTTCGCTTGAATTTTTGGTCACTTTGGACCTCGATGAGATCGTAAACAGGTTCTAAAAATATGGCTGCAAAACTTCGGTTCGTCTTCCGTGAACGACAGTTCACATCAGACTCCACCTCGTTTTTCGCTCATATTTTTAGCCACTCCGGACCTCGATGAGACTTCAAACAGTTTCTAACGTAATAAACCAAAAAATGTTTTAGTCAGTCACGAAAGAATATAAATGATCACGGAAACTGGAGCTGGGTGAGGCGTACTTGGTGGTACGATGAAAGGTTTGAGTGACGAAAACAAGAAAAAAATTCCCCAAACGCTAAATTCCTGTTGATTATAAATAATCCCGCCACGTTGAAGGCGGGATGTGAACTAATACAAATACAAATAAATTCAGGTCATTACGTCAACCTCTGCTTGAGGTGTTGGTTTGTAGGGTACTAACCCCCTTTCTGGCGATCTCGGTTTTGTGTTAAAAGGAGGTAGACCTCCGCGAGGAATATAGCCGTCTGAAGTGGCTGTGCATACACCAACTATTCTGGTTCCGAAGTGTTGGGGCTGAAACTGGATATGGTCAGCACCTTCACAACCTACATCCCGTAACATTAAAGCCAGTTCAAGTATGCCGTCAACAATAGTTTGACCTGTAGTAGTAGAATACTGAAAAGCACATACCTTTGACTCATCCAGGTATTGGCACTTGATTTCAGTGGTTACTCGCGGGTCATTAATCAGTCCTTGATAACCGGAAAATGCTATAGCGATTAACCCAACTACAACAATCAGCAGTATTACAGAAAGTCTGGACATCAACCTGTTCCTCAATTGGCACCCAATCAGTCATGGGTTCTTGTACTATATAATAAATATTTTTTTTGTAAACTTACCTGTGACTAAATCATGTAGTGTGGTTTAGTAGAGCTTACTAATTACCCTGCGTCAAAGCTCTATACACATCACTATTCCGGCACAGGACCAGGGTAAGTTTGCTAGCAGAGGAGTCGGCCACCGCCGACACAAATAATTGTCCGGCTCTAGTTTCAATACTGATTCACTGGCAACACCAAAGTCTGACAATGTTTTGGTAAGTCACTAAAGAATATAAATGACTACGGAAACTAGAGCCGGACAGATACCAACTTCCGGCTCTACGTCAGAAATAAATCTTTTTCTGTATGATTGTTAACTTAGACGCGCTTCCAAACAAGTTTTATAAAACGCCACAGAAGTCTGATTGCTAGAATAATGAACAGAGAGAAGAAAGAGGTGATAAGTAACCAGAGAAGGAACACTCCTAAGAAGCTGGTCATAGCCAACTTAAAGGTGGTTACTGTTTCTTGAAGCAGGTCTTTAGCTTCTTCGGTGCGACGGGAAGCACTGTGTGGGTCTGTGGAGAATAGGCGAGTGAAACTGGCTCTAATTTCTATCATTCCCAACCTTTCTTCCAAGTCTTGTTGTTGACGGTAAAGGTGGTTAACTTGCTGAGATAACTGGTGTTGTCTTCCGGTGAGCATGTCTATCATCTCTACTTGATCGCGAATTATCTTTGTTAAAGTGTCTGAGTCACGGTCGGCTCTGGCTGAATTGGCTAACTCCGCGTAACTTGCTCTAGTTTGCTCTAGTAGATTTTCTACTTCGCCTAAATGTCTTTGAGCTATCTCCAAGCTAGACGATACCTGCTGGCGTTGACGAGTGATAGAGCGAGTGGTTTTTTCTATTTGTAGGTTATTGATTTCTTTTAGTATCGTCAATACGGCTTCGACATGGGCTTCGGCTACATAAAAAGTGGCGGTACAAGAGTTTTCTCTTAGGTTTATGTTACGGAAATCGGTTCTGTTGTCTTGCCTTAAGTCAGAGAGGACTGCGCAGGCGGATTCCAAGTTCTGTGTCCTAAGGTACAGTTGGTAGTCAGTGGTTTCGAAGTCTTGTAAAAGTTCTTGAGTTACAGGTTGTCCCGATGCCGGGGTGGGGCTATGGGTAGAAACAGGAGAAGACCTTACCATTGAGAAGTCAGACTCAAGCGCCATATCGGCAGAAGTGTAAAAGGGTACGGCTCTGTCTGTGGTAGACAAGCCAAACCCCGGTCGCATAACGGAGAATAAGGAAAACAGTATCAAAAGTAGAAGTACACCTACTACGGAAATAAGTATGACACGTGCTAAGCGTGAATGGTTTAAGAAAAAATTCATGGTAATTGACTTAATTTTGTTATTACAAACCACATCTCAGTGGAGACATTATGGAAGACTACATATATACAATGTAGCATTTTTTTATTGTCAATTACTTCATTTGTACACAAGGTATGGTTTATGTATTTTCAGACAAATGTAAAAAAGTGCTATGATATTAATCAATGTCAGTAAGTAAGAAAAAAGTTTATTTCAACTTACGGCACAGCTCTCGTGAACGTATGTGGGATACAGCCCGCGTATCTTCGTCAGTTTGTGAACCCGTTTTTCCTTCTGTAAAACAAAAGGCTTCCATATCTCGTGTTGGTAAGCAAAATTGGCGAATAAAATATCGTAAAAAACTTAGAAACATGGCAATAAAATATTTACCTTTGATAAATTATCAAAGAGTAGACCCTGTGGCACAAAAGGCCGATTTATTGTATATGTGGGGAGCTTTTCCCAAGGGTTGCGATAAGTCCTATGTGGTAGAAATAGAAAACCCATACGTTTTTAGTTACTATGATCCACGCACTATTGAGTTAAGGATGTCTAAGATAAAGGAATTATTACGAAAGTCAAAGTATATAACCTATCTTTGCCAAGCTTCTTATCATCACTCCATTCATCTCTACGGTGAAGAGTTTAGAGATAAAAGCATGACCTTTCCACCATTTATGGAAGCTAATTATGAGAAACGTAAGGTAAGAAAAAAAGAAACAATTGACTTTTTGTTTATAGGTATGGATTGGGTACGTAAGGGCGGTCCGTATTTATTGGAGGCTTTTTCTAGACTGCAAGACACTAACGCGCGTTTAAAAATAATATCTTCGGTAGATGATCAAACTAAAGAAAAATATGCTAAAGATAAAAGGATAACTTTTTTGCCACCACAGCCAAGAGAAGTTTTACTTAATGATATATATCCTAATTCTGATGTGTTTGTCATGCCTTCTTTTCATGAGTCTTTTCCCATTGTTGTATTGGAGGCCTTGTCTTACGGTCTGGGTTTGATAGTTACAGATGTTTACGGTACTCCAGAGCTGATACCAAAACAAGAAAATGGTCGTCTCCTGCCTCATCCCATACTCGAGCCGGAGTTTTTTGACGGTTATCGTGTGGTTGATTGCAACAAAATACACCCCGGTATTTTTACAAAAGAATACGCTGATAAAGGGATAGTTCACCATAAATTTGTTGATGATATTGAAAAAGCTTTAGAGGCCGGTATGAAGGATAGTTTTATTTGGCAAGAAAAAAGCACTGCTTTATTTAAAAACCATTACGCTCCTTCTATGTGGGAAGATAGAATGAAGCATATTTTAAAATAACCTTTATGACATACGACTTTGCGATTGTAATTCCAACATACAAAAGACCTGATGCTTTAGCTGTTTGCGTAGACTCTATACTTCTCCAGTCACTGTTACCGCGTCAACTCATCATAGTTGACGACGATGAGTTACCACAAGAAGTTCTGGCTGACATGGGTCAGCAAGCTGAAAAGAAGAAGGTAGAGTTAGTGTATATAAAAAAAGATCATAAAAAACAAGGTCAAGGGTCTGCATATTCTCGCAATATAGGTATCAGTGCTTCTGAATATCCATATACCTTTATATTTGATGATGATATGGAGCTGGAGTCAGATTTTTGCGAGCATGTAATGCGTGCGTGGCGTGAAGATGCAAGTGATACAACCTTTGCAGTAGCAGGTGTTTGGAGCAACAACCGGGTACCGGGGAGGTTTGAGTATTGGTATCACTATCTAAATATGCTTGGCCGTATGGATAGGTGGGATATAAATGATGTCGGGTTTCAAACTTGGAATGACGGTATTAAAGAAACTATGTCTGGAAATTATGCGCACGGCTCTTCGTCTGTATATAAAACCAGTATCTTGCGCGAGCTTGGTGGCTTCGCAACTTTCTCAGGCGGTAGAACGGCATTGGAGGACGTGGAGTATTTTTGGCGAGCTAAAAAAGCAGGGTACAGTACCTTAATCGTACCCAAAGCAAGGTTGGTACATCACCATAGTCCATTAGCCAGAGAAAACCATTATCAAGTCGGGTATAAAGAGGGTTACAATCGAACTGTCATATATAGAACACACAGTAGTCGTAACTTGTTAAGTTTTCTCTGGTTTGTAAACGCCCAGTCGGCGTGGATATTTCGCAAAGTGTTGGTAGGACAATTTGCTTATGCTTATGGTCTATTGTGGGGAAGTTTCTCTGCTCGCAATGCTCAAGCAATAAAGATTGAAAAATTTGATTAAGATAGATTTATAAAAATGATCAAAGTAGCTATATATGGAATAAAAGGGGAACACCCCACCACAATGCTTGAAAAGTTGGTTCGTCAAATGCCTGGCTCAAAACCTACGCTAGGCAACATTGAAATCGTCACAAACACTGAAGAAGCTGATTATTATTTGATAATACAATCAGACTCTTTGGCGACAAAAGATCTCACAAAAGACAAGAAGGTATTTATCCAACGTGAACCGGAAGTTGTTATACCGAAAACAAAGTTTTATTCCCAAGAGGGAGGGATACATCTGGGATACGCAGAGTCTTTCCATTTCGTTACTTGGCACGTTGATGCTGATTACGATAGCTTGAAGTCATTACCTTACCAGAAAAAAAGTAGCCCTCTTTTGACTATCCTGTCCCACAAACGTGATACACCGGGTCAGCGTAAACGTACTGATTTCGTCTTAGACCTAAGTAGCCGTTATCCGGATGTATTAGATATTTATGGTACTTTCAGTAAGGTTCGTTATGGACTTAAACAAGTTCGTAACATTCCGGTGTTAGAAAAAATACACAGTATTTATCATAGACTTCGTGGCCATAAACAAAAGTTGTCTTTTAATAAATTAACCATTTCTCTACCGTATCACTATCAATTGGTTATGGAGAATTCGCAAGAAACAAATTATTTTTCAGAAAAATTTGCTGACGCTATTCTGTCATGGAACATACCTATATACTGGGGTTGTCCCAATATACATGATTTCTTTCCAACTGATTGCTACCATAACATAGACATTGCTGACCCCGATGCTTTTAAGGTGGTGAATGATATAGTAAATACACCGCCAACCTCAAAACAAATAGAAGCATTGACCGAAGCTCGTCAACTTATTTTAGATAAATATAATTTATTCCCGGCGTTAGATAAATATTTGTCTCAAGGAAAAATTAAAGACTTGTATGGTAAGCAATAATAAAAAACTGATTGATTTTTTTGGTTTGCATGGTTCGGGTAAGTCTACTGTTTATAAGGCAACAATAGAACTTGCTGTAGCAGAAGGTGTAGACTTAAACCTAGTCACTTTGCGTGATTTTGTACCAAAGTGGCGTAAGTACCCGGTATTGCTGTGTTTGGTTTTTATAAAGATAAAAGATATTTTTTTTATCTTATACTTTTTCCACCGCTATGCAGTTTTTGGTAAATATAACCGGCAAAGAATGTTTTCATTGCTTAGGTTGTTCTTGCAGACTGAATATGAGTACAAAAGCCAGTCTTTTGATTTTTATTTACATGATGGCATTTTACATAAATTAATAGATGTGGAATTTTGTTCATCTTCAGATGTTAACCAGATATTTGATTTATTTTGGCAAAGATTTAAATACAAATATGTGGCCATAGTTATACATGAAATAGATGAAAAAACTTATTATGAGCGTGTTGAGATTCGCTATAAAAAAAATAAAGGTTTTGCAAAATATATGGATGATAATAAAGTCGCAAGTGTATGGTTAGAGAGGAGTAGGCAACAATACCAAATAATGCGAGACATTATAAAAAATAGTGACGTGCCGTTTTTAGTGTTGGCTGGCAGTGATAAGGTAGAAAGAAAAGCGGAACAGGTTTTAGACTTTGTTTTACGTTTGCGTTAGTATTAATGCTGTATCAGTGTATTAACATGAAAATATCCATTATTATACCGACTCTTAATAGGCCTGATGATCTGCGCAATTGTTTAACTAGTGTTGTTAAAAATACACGCAAGCCAGATGAGGTGATAATTGTTGAACAAGGTGACATTAAAAAAACCAAGAAGGTCGTCAAAGATTTTGCCTTACCGGTTTCCTTGCATTACTTTGAGCAGAAAAGTCTGACTCGTGCTCGTAATTTTGGATTTAGTAAAGCCAGTGGCGACATAATTGTCTATGTGGATGACGATGTAGAGCTTGCCGATGATTATGTGCAAGTGGCTGAGCAGTATTTTGTCAATGATAAAGAGAAGGAAGTGCTTGGTATCGTGGGGCGTGATGAAGTTTTTCTTTCTCGCCCTTGGCGTTGGTATCAGTATCTACGCCAGGCTTTAGGTGTCTTTTTTTGGCGTAGTACTTTTGGTGACGTGAGCAGGGTTCTTCTTTCGGGACAGAATGTTTTACGTAACTACGCCAATTGTGAGCAGGTGGTGGAGTGGTGTCTGGGTGTGGCGGTTTGGAGAAAAGAAGCTTTTAATAATAATCATCGCTATGATGAGAGGTTTATTCGATGGTGTTTTGGTGAAGATGTGATGTTTTCTTTTCAACTTCATCGTAAAAAAAATAACTGTCTTAGATATGTGTCATCATTAAAATACTACCACCATGAAAGCAGAGTCAACCGCATACACAACTCGCAGGCGACTAAAATGGCAATTATATATCGCTACATTTTTTGGAAAGAGTGTGTAGAACAACATAAAAAGTGGCGAGCGTTTCCTTACGTATGGTCGCAGGTTGGTTTTTGTATTATTGAGTTTATGACGTATCCACGCTGGCAGACCGTTGAGACTTTGTCAGAAGCTTATAGGTATCTTTACGCCAAGCGTAGCGGTATTCTAAATGGCACTGAGGATTTTAATGCTTTTATTTTGAAATGAAAAACAAGAACAAAGAAAAAATAACCTTTTTTCTTCCAGGGATGTATGGAGGGGGAGTAGAGCGTGTATTTTTAACATTAGCGGAAGAAATGTTGCTTAGAGGTTATGAGATAGATTTATTATTATTAAAAAAAGAGGGCGATATGCTTTCTGTGGTACCGAAACAAGTGCGCATAATCGTGCCAAAAACATATAGTAGTAAATTATTCCCAGCATTATTCATGATACCGGCACTGATACGGTATATGCGAGCAGAACGACCAGTGCTTTTTATTTCAATGCTCAACCGTTGTAATGTGGTCGTGTCTTTAGCTCGTATGTTTGTGCGAGGAGTACCGGTGGTGGTAAGTGAACACGGAAATTTCACTGAACAACTACAAGTAATGAAATGGTACAAAAGGAAAGTAGCTGTTTTGGTATCAGCTTTTACATATCGTCTTGCTGATACAATCCTGGCGGTATCGTATGGTACAGCCGAGGTGCTTGCAAAACATCTTTGGCTTAAAAAAGATAGTATTGAGGTGATATATAACCCTGTCAATATCACTAAAGTACAAAAAATGGCAGAAGAGCAGTTTGATACGACTCTACTGGACATCGCAAAGAAAAATTTTGTATCCGTCGGTAGATTGAATAAGCAGAAGAATTTTCCCTTATTGTTGGACGCATTTGCAATAGTATTACAAAAAGAGCCGGAAGCCAGACTACTCATACTTGGTGAGGGAGAAGAGCGGGCAGTATTGGAAAAGAAAATGAAGGAACTCGGCATAAGTAACTTTGTTCGAATGCCTGGATTTGTGGACAACCCTTATCCTTATATGAAAAATGCAGATGTATTTGCACTTTCTTCAGATTGGGAGGGTTTTGGGGTGGTTATTGTAGAAGCTTTGGCGTGTGGCACGTCAGTGGTTGCCACTGATTGTCCTAGCGGTCCGGCTGAGATATTGATAGACGAAAGCTGTGGATCGTTGGTGCCTGTGGGTGATAATGTCTCCATGTCAGAATCCATAACATTTTTATTAAATTCAAATAAAAATGTTAACATCTTAAAAAAAAGAGCTAATGATTTTACCGTTTCCAAAGTGACTGATAAGTATTTAAATTTGATAAAGGACTATAACTAATAGTAACTATGCTTAGAAAAATAATAAAATATCATACCCCTGTTTGGCTTTATAAATTTTTCAGTTTTATATGGAACATACCGGTTACGGTTAAGCGTTGGTTTAAAAAACCCACTAACAATTTTACGTCTAGAGAGTTTAGAAACATAGAAGTTGGTCCCTACAACTTTACTATTTTATTAGATCCCAACAACGGATATGTGGATAACAAAATTTATCTTGATGGTGAGTGGGAAGTGCCACTGACCAATAAAATCGTTTCCACTTTAAAAGATAAAGACGGTATTTTTATCGACGTGGGAGCAAATATTGGATATTTTACTTTATTGTCAGGGTTGGTTTTAAAAGGTAAGGGTGAGGTTCATGGCTACGAGCCCATTTCTTATATTTTTAAGCAATTACAAACTAGCATTAAAAAAAATGATTTAAATAATGTTAAGGTATTTAACCTTGCTTGCGGAAGTGAGGATAAATACACCGAGATAAATATTTTTAGAGAAAACGTCGGCAGTTCTTCTTTATTAAGTGAAACCAAATTAGTTGATAAGGTTGAGCAAGTAAAAGTCGTTCGTCTTGACGATAGATATCAAGATAAAGAAAAAATAATTTTGATCAAAATTGATGTGGAAGGCTATGAAATCGAAGTATTAAAAGGTGCTCAAAAGATATTAACTGAAATAGGCCCCGAAATTGTTTTTGAATTTAATCCTTATAGATTAGCTGATATTTATGGTCAGGATAAGGTTTGCGAGGTTTTATACTTTTTGCAAGAAAGTGGATACGGTATCTATACTCTAAGAGGTGAGCCGATAACAAATTTTCAAACTTTAGCAGAAAATCAAATACGGTTAAGAGAAAGTGTGGAGTTGTGTTGTAAGAAATAAGAAATGGAAAAGCAAAGGATTGAAAATATAGTTTTAGAAATTGACACGGCTTATTCAGTTAAAAGAATAAGCGATATACAGGCATGGTTTTCGGCTAGTGATATTGATTATTTTATAAAAAAAGATGCGGTGGATCCGGTGGCTAATTATTTAAAGAAAACCGGAGCTTTGGTAGTTAGAAACGAAGAACAGTTTTCAGCTTATTTATATTTAAAAGGAGAGTTATACGTAATTGATTTTAATTTAAAAGCGGATAGCTTAACCAAGCGTTTTGGAGGGGTAGGATTTAAGCAAACTTTTTATGACCATATCTGGCACGATCCTAAATTGTATAAATTTTTTAAATACGTTTTAACTATTCGTTCTAAGGAAAAATATACTGATTTTGTCGATAAGAATTACCATATTTATGGGCGATTTTTGCATGACACTACGTATTTAAATCAGCCGATCTTTAAGAATGATGTGAGTAAAAAAGATGTTTTGGATTTTATGAAGAAAAGACCCGTAACTCTGTTTAAGGTGTTGAAGCCCTCTTCTTTGCTGTGGTTTGTACTAACCTATTTCACTGAGCGTTTTAAAAAAATAGGTGGCGGTAAATGTATTGCTTTTGTCGGTGTGGATGGTGCCGGTAAGACAACAGTGTTAAAGGAAATGAGTAGAGTAATAGGAGCAAAGGTTGTCTATATGGGAGACTACAATTTTACTTTTGCTCGATTCTACGACTGGATAGGGAGTAAGCATCTTTATTTAGCTCGTTCGTGCTTTTTTTTGCAGTTACCGGAACAGATAGCTCGTTACCTTAAAGTAAGGTGGTACACCATACGAGGAGTACATGTTTTAACTGATCGTTATCCCGGTTTTAATCGACCCTTACGTAAAGAGGGTTGGTTATTAAGTGTGAATACGTTACTGTATGGCTGGTTTCCACAACCTCACGGTTTTGTTTATTTATATGCAAAACCGGAAGTGATCAGAGAGCGTAAACAAGAAATGTCTAAAGAGCATATAGAGGTTTTTCATAAAAATGCCACTAAAATATTGACTCGTAAAAAAAAGGTCTTGATGATTAAGAATAGTGATTTAGACAAAACTTATACTGAGGTGTTGCGGTTTTGTTTTCATATAATGGGAAAGATATGAAAAAGAAATACTATGTAGAGTTTGTTGGTCAACATGGTGCCGGTAAGTCCACTACTTATAGATATTTGGTAGACAATAAATTGTTATCTGACGTGGTCAGTGTGTATCCGCATTTGTTAGGAAAGCGATCTCGATTACGATTTTTTTTACTTCTACCTTTTATTTTTCTGACTTTATGGCGAGATTGGGTTTTTTTGATACATTTTGCTTGGCGATACACATCGGTTAGTGTTTGGAATTGCCGTGAGGTGTATCTTTATCTGATAAAGATGCTCATATTGCACAAATATTACCAACTTACTTACACTTTTGATGTTTGGTATAAGCAAGACATGCTACATTTGTTACCGCGTTTACGATGGCGCTCCGGTGTGTCACCTGAGTTAGCATTTGCCAGTTTTTTTCATCATTTTAAAAGTCGTTACAATGGAATTGTTTTTATAGATATAGACTGGCGTGAAGTGGAAAAACGTTATTGGGCAAAACGATATCTGTATCTTTCACAAGAAGAGCGTAAAGAGCGTCTGGAAATGTATCGGTATGCATATAGTCAACAAAACTATATGAAAGAAGTTTTACTCAAACAAGATGAAGTGCCGGTTTTGGTATTGGATGGATTTGAAGATGTTACCGTTAAAGCGAAGTGTGTGGCAGATTTTATTTTAAATAAAGTTTTAAAATAAAGATGGTTATAAATTTATATGATATGAACCAAAAAAGACCAAAAATAATTTGTTTTAACCAAGTTCTAACCGACCATATAGTCGATGTTGCCAGCAGGGTTGGTGATACTGTTTTGATATATGGCAAGGGTGGTAGGGTGCGTCGCAATTTTGAAGGTGTAAAAAGAGTACCTTTACGAGTAACGTTTTTAGGGGTAAGGGCTGTGACACGTTTTTTCTTTCCCAAAAACCAGACACATCATCCGCGTTATTTTATTGGCTTGGGGCGAGTACTTAGGCATGAGAAACCTGATGTTGTGGTTGCTACCGATATTTTTCAACCTCATGCTTGGCGATGTATACGCTATGCTCGGTTAAACGGTAGGCGGTTGATTCTCTTGTCTGAGACTAAAAAGTGGCCCGGTTCTAAGTTTGGAAAAATCTGGTTACGTTTTTCTTTGTGGTATATAAGACGCAATTTAAAATATATTGATAAAATAGTAGTATGGACTGAGCAGGGTAGAAAGTTTTATGCGCGGTATATGCCGGAGGCAAATGTAGAGTTGATACCGGCACCAGTGGATACGAATTTTTTTTATCCGGCTCAAAAAAAAGACTGGTTACCTGAAGGTAAACTGCGAATACTGATGAATGCTCGTTTTGTATCGTTTAAGCGTCATAATGATCTATTGAAGGCGGTGTTGATCTTGCGAGAAAAAGGTTTAAAGGCGTCGGTTTCTTTAATAGGCAGTAAGGGATTGGGTGTAGAAGATATGGAGAAACAGATAGCAAAATATGGGTTGAGGGACGTAGTACATATTTTACCGCCACGTCAATTTGAGGAAATGCCTTCACTGTATCATGAGCACGACGTATTAGTTTTACCCAGTTATCAAGAAGCGATAGGAATGGTGGTACCGGAAGCAATGTCTTGTGGTGTGCCGACAATTACGAGTGATACTGTGGGTGCCAATCTTTATGTTAAAGAAGGGGTTACGGGACTGATATTTAAAACCAAAGACGTGACAGATCTGGCAAATAAATTAGCCGAGTGTTTTGATGCCAGAAAGCTTCAGGTCATGGGCAAGTCTGCTCGTCAATATTGTGTTGATAATTTTGGTAATGAACAAATTGAAGAAAGGTTTGATAAATTATTTCGACAAATTTCTAAATAGTTGTCTTTAGCTCAGTTGTTTGTTTATTAGGATAACTTTTTCACCTTGGTGGTGATATATCCATTTATCTTTAGAACAAGCCTTTTCCAGCGCTTCTTTGCAACCTGGCAAAAATCTATCGTGTAGCTCAATAAAAATAACACGCACAGACTCCAACCATTTTGTATCATGTGAAAGTAGCTTCTTTTCCGCTCCCTCAATATCAATTTTTAATATATCTATAAGGTCGTGGTCTGACTGATTAATTATCTGAGGAATGGTCATTGTTTTGATGCTTTCAGATACGTTTTTGGTGTCTTGGTCAGTGACTTGAAAAGACCAATGGCTTTTTCCCGGGTTGACCAAAGAAATAGAAGTTTCTTCATGCCAAAGGGCTTTACGGTGAGTTTTTATGTTTGGAAATTTTTTTGTGTTCTGAATCAGTAATCGATAATTATTTTTTTCCGGTTCAAGCGATATAATTTGCGCGTCAGGGTATTGATAAGCATAATACAGTGGCGAAAGACCGATGTAGGCACCGGCATCCACTATCAGTTTTGGTTTTATGTCGCCTACATATGAAAATACATCCAGTTCTTTATCTACAAAAACGGCTTTAAAGACACTGGTGTCGCTACCCATTAGACGTATTCTTATATACCCATAATTCAAAGAAAGCTGAAGCCAGTCGGGAGCTATGGTCATTGTTTCCATTGTCTTACGACGAATTTTGTGAATAATGCTCAGCATATTTATTTTATGTTTCAAGAGGCTTGGCACGTTTAAATAAAGTATACACTACAACCGTCTCAATTAAACCGCTTAGTAGCAGAGCGTATACCGCCCCCCAAATACCGTAGGTGGGTAGAAGTAGCAAGAGAAGGGTTAGTTTTATGATAGGCAGGGTTATGTTGCTTATGTATAGGGCACGAGTTTGGGCGTGGGCATGAAGAGCTTTACTATATAGCGATCGAGGTATGAAAAGCAGGGTAAGGGCTAAGAGTTGTGTCAGTGGTATGGCTTCGGGATAGAGAGGAAATAGTATTGGAAACGCTAGGGGAGCGATAACTATATAGCTAAGTGCGAATATGCTCATAACACCTGAAAAGAGAAGAACCTTACGAGGTAGTGTCTTTTGCAGGGTTGGTAGGTCACGAGTGGCAAGTTTCGGTAGAGCTATACCGGTAATGGCGTTGAGTACTCCGCCGGAGTATTTGGTTGCCAGTTGAGCTATAGAAAAAGTAGCGACTGCTAACGCACCTAAAAAATGCCATACCAATATTTTATCTGCTTGACCGGCTATGGCACCTATTATTTTCATCACACTTAGGTGTTTACTGAAGTTTAGGCCTTCAGTATATATTTCTAAAGGTGGTTTATATTTTTTTACTACATGATAGTGACAGATTATGTATGAAATAGTGTTACCGGCAAAATATGTGGTGATGATAATTATCAGGTTGTCAGTTAGTAAGAGGGCGGTGATTATGGCGGTGGTTGGGAATAACTTACGTATGGTCTCTAATATAGATGCGTGCTTAAAGAATTTTTTCCCGTATAGATAGTGTTCGTACAAACGAAAGCTTACGAAAAAAGGTGATAGAGCACCGGCTATCAGCATACTTAAAGCAAGCGTTTGGTTGTCGTTTAGGTAATAGTATCCAGCTAGAAGACCGCCGGCTATTGTGATACCGATACTCCAGCGTAGTTTGGCTTTTAAACCATAAAGGAAAGCACCGTCGTGTCCTTGTGCGACAGCACGGTTTATGGCCACTCCCATACCTGTTAAGGTGAATATACCAATGATACTGGTTAGAGAGAGGACAAATTGATAAGTTCCATAGTCCGTAGGGTCCATGAGGTTAGCAAATGCAATAGTGGTAATAAGACCAGCCAGTACTCCAAATGAGTAATTAAACGCTGTCCAGAAACCCCCGCTGGCCAGATAGACCATATCGGTGCGAGTGTACTTTTCTGACCAACGAAGCAGACGCAGTAGACTTTTTATCATGTCAAAAGTATATCAGAAAAATGTGTAAGGAAGATGAGATGCTTTTTGAGATATAAAGATTTGTTGATACAAATTTTTATCGTTTATGTTAGTGTGAACGTATAATTGGAAAACGTTGTAATATGAGGATGAGAATTTTCATATCTGTTTATGAAAAAAACATTTACCAAGAAATATAATAAATTACCTTCTGAGGCAATAAATAGAGTAGTTAAAAAATATAAACTTATCAATGATTCGAATATAAGTGATAAAATTGAAGTCATTGTACCTGAAGTGGTTTCTCATAAAGAAAAAAGTGTTACTTTTGAATGTTTACCGGTAGAAAAAATGGATTCTCTGGGAAAACACATGAAAGAAGAAACCCCGGTTTCAGTAGAAGAAAGTATGGAAAAAGCAGGTGTTGCTCTAGCTCATATTCATGATGTTTTACAGCCAGAAAAAATGGTACATGGAGATTTTTCTCCCAATAATATTTTCTTATTAGGAGATTCGTTGGTGGTTATTGATTTTGAGCCTATGAATGCGGATAACTGGAGGGGTGGGGTTTATAATGTTCCTGAGCATGACTTGGCACATTTTATTGTTTCTGGAGAGACACGTTTTCCTCATGGTAATTTATTGAATTATCCCTTGAACCGTAGTGTTTGGTACCAATCTTTTTTAAATGGATATCAAGAAGCAGGCGGTCAGTTTAATAAGGAGGACCTGAGCATACGTATACGTGAGGGTTTTAGGAAAAACGCAGTGAGTGTATTACAAGATGGAAGGCGTAGTGTATTAAATAAAGTTGGTACCATTGGCTTTAGAGGGATGACTTGGATAGCAAACCCGATGCTCAGAAAGGGTTTGTAGTATGGGTGTTTTATAGTAGCTATGAATATATATACGAACGGGGAGAAGAGTGGTGGGGCGGTGGTAGTTGGTGGGGTCTGAAGTTTTGTGGGTTGAGGTAACGGCAAAAGACAAAGGCGCGCGAAGCGCGCCCAGTTGGTAAGGGGTGTTATTACTAGTCTAGGATTCCCTCTTAGACCAGTATTGATGAGGTCGACAATATAACTGTTGTATATACAATGGTTGTATTATGAAAACGGTATTAAACGTCAAAACTGACAAAGAGGTAAAAGAGCAAGCACAAGCGTTGGCTAAACATTTAGGTGTCCCTTTGTCGGTGGTGGTGAATGGCTACTTGCGTGAATTTATTCGTAGTGGCGAGTTCACGCTACGAGCGGCACCGACATTAAAGCCGGCAGTTGCCAAGCGACTAGAGCGGGCGGTGGCTAAGGGAGACACTGGATCTGTGTATCATACTCCTGATGATTTCTTGGCAGATCTTGAAAAAGAAGTATAGGGAGGAGAAAGTGTCAAACGGTATGATCTATCAAGACTGTGCATAGCCAAGATTGACGAGAAAAACCAACAATATACAATGGAAGTAAGAATATTTATGACTTCCATTGTATAAATTGTATGGAGAGAGCAATCGAAAAATTATATCAAGCAAAAAAAACCATCTACACCACGCATGATCTAGCGTTGGTGTGGAATGAGCGTGACGAAAATAATTTGAAAGCTAAGATCGCTTATTATGTTAAAAAGAAAGATTTGCACCGAATTACGAGAGGTGTATTTGCGAAAGATGATGCCTATGAAGTAAAAGAACTAGCCACCAGTCTATATACACCATCCTATGTCAGTTTTGAAACAGTATTACGAGAGGCAGGGCTTATATTTCAGCATTACAATGAAACATTTGTAGCGGCACCATACTCTATGCAAAAAACGTATGATGAGCACACATTTACTTTTCGCAAGTTAAAAAACACAGTTTTATTTGCCAATGCCGGCATTTTAAATAAAGACAGTTATGCGATTGCCAGCCCCGAACGGGCCTTTTTAGATACCTTATATCTATATCCGGAGTTTTACTTTGATAATCCGGATGTACTGGATTGGCAACGGTGTATTGAATTGGTCTCACTTTACGAGAATCAACAATTAGAAAAACGATTGTACAATTATCACACTACATATGCTACGTAAAACACAACACCAGCTGATAATGGGTAATATCTTAAAAGATATTTATACCGATGTAACGATTTCTTCATCTCTTGGTTTTAAGGGTGGGACATGCGCTTACTTTTTTTATGGATTACCACGCTTTTCGGTTGCTCTGGATTTTGATCTGTTGGATAGTGATAGCACTACACAAGAACAGGTACTAGAAAAAATGACTACAGTATTGCAACAGTACGGTACGTTATTGGATACAAAAGTAAAACGTCATACTACTTTTTTCTTACTTTCTTACGGTGACGCTGATCATAAAGTGAAGGTTGAAATTAATACTCGCACGTTACACACAGACCTGCGTCAGTATTATAAAATTAAAGAATATATTGGTATTGCTATGCTGGCCGGTACTCCAGAGTACTTGTTTGCCAGTAAGTTGGTAGCTCTATCAGAACGTAAAAAAACTGCCATGCGAGACGTGTATGATATTTGGTTTTTTGGTAGTCAGCGGTGGAGTATCAGTGAGCAGGTGGTTCAAGAACGGACACAAAAAGATACGGTAACATATATCGCTGACTGCATTAGTCTGATTGAAAAAATTCCTGATAATCAGTTCTTGCAAGGACTGGGGGAGTTGCTAGATAGTGAAAAAGAGAAGAACTGGGTTAAAACTAAGCTGAAGGGGGAAGTGTTATTCGTACTACGCAATTATCAATCGTCTCTTTCAAAGTGAGTATGTGAGTTAACAGCCGGGCGCGCGTAGCGCGCCCTTGGTATATTACTTTATAAGGAGCAGTAGCTTGGTCTGTACTTCTTTCATGACTTTTGAACGTGCTTTGGTGAGAAACTTTGCATTTCTTGCACTCCAATCTAGAGATCTGACATGGTCGGCTAAAATGACAACAGATATTTTTTTAGCTACTCCGGACCTCGATGAGACTTCAAACAGTTTCTTAGCAATAGTATGAGGTGTTACTCATGATATTTCTCTTGAGTATGGGGTTGAAACGTCATACTTCCGCGATTAGTTTTAATCTTTTGAAAGACTTAGGTAGTTTACTTCGGTGCTTCAGTGGGTGATGGCTCTTTACTCTTGGCTGTATAGAAGAAATAGCGACCCACCAAATAATTGTGTCTGATACAATCTAAAGATAATTAACTTTAAAAAGTATCATGTCAAAAGTTGATAGTGTAAAATCAATGACCGATAAAATACTAGAGACCAACATTAAAAACCTACACACTTAACTAAATTGAAGTGTGTTTGTGACAAAATATGTTATAGTTTAAATGTATTTAAGAGCGTTTGTAATTTACTTTATGAATAAAGTGTTTCTGGGGTTGACCATAGCTATTATAATCCTAGGGGGGTTAGGTTGGTTGTTGTTGTACTCCGGTCCTAGTGCCCATGTGTCCGTTATTGAGAGAGAAGTCTCCGGTTTGGAAAATTATCTGATTGAGATAGAAGCTGAGCTGGCTTCAGGTGAGCTTTCTTTAGATATAGCAACTGCAACGATTTCAAATATTGCCTCTAGTTTGGAGCTGATAAAGTCGTCCGCCACAGTGGCAGGGTCGTCTCGTTTAAATGAGGAGCAACTTGCTCGTTTAGACCAGTCTCTTAATCGTTTTTTGAATGTGTTGGTCGGCTATAGTGATACTTTACTAGAACTAGATAAACAGATTCAAGATTTGCCTTTGGAAGACAGGCAAGCTTTCGCCGATGGTGAAGGGGGTGTTGCTGACTTGGTTTTGAATACGGTTTATTTTATAGATGAGAGTGTTGCCGAGGTATTGACTGACTTTGCAGTGAAAGATATTGAAACGGCTCTGGTTTCTAAAGATGATTCCGCGGAAGTGAAGGTGCCGGTTGATATGGTAGACCTTATTGATATTGATGAAGAGAAAAAGAATGGGGATGATGTTGTGGAGCGTGTAGATGATAAGGTTTCAACATCGACTGATAATGAAGACCAGGTTGAGTTTTTACCTGATGAGCAGTTGGAATTACAATTAGAACTATAAGCACGCTTAATTTTTAATTACGGCGTAATATTTAGTTTAGAGTATTTTTATTACGGAGTAAGGCATAATAATTCACAAATTAGAATGGTATCTTTCGTGTTACAATCTACCGTATATGAAAAAAGCTAATAATCATCCTACGGTAATGGTGTTTTTTGGTGCGGCTGGAGATCTGGCACAAAAAAAGCTCATCCCGTCCTTGTTCAACCTTTATGCTAAAAATGCTTTGCCGGAAAAGTTTTTCGTAGTTGGTGCCGCTTGGGATGATTATGACGACAATTCTTACCGAAAGTTTGTAGCAGAAACTATAACCAAAAATACCGCACATGGTGGTTATCATAAAGTTATCGAAGATTTTGCCGGTAATTTTGTTTATGTGCGAGGAGACTTTAATGACTTAAAGATTTATCAAGAAGTCAAGGAGTGTATATTTAACTATAATAAAAAAATAGGACAATGTAGCAATATTTTGTATTACCTGGCGGTACCGCCGTCTCTATACTCTCTTATGTTTGAGCGATTGGCTCAAAGTGAAAGTATGCGTATTTGCGACCAAGAAGAGGCATGGGCTCATCTGTTGGTTGAAAAACCTTTTGGTAGAGATATTGATACTGCGCGAGAGCTGGAGGAGAAATTGCGCGTTTCGGTCCCGGATGAGCAGGTGTATCGTATCGATCACTATCTGGCAAAAAATGCCATAGAAAATATATTGGCTCTTCGTTTTGCCAACCCTTTGTTGAGAAATGCTTGGAATGCCGAGTGTGTTGAGTCTATTGAAATAAACCTTTCAGAGACTGACGATTTGTCAAACCGTGGCTCTTTTTACGACGGAGTCGGAGCTTTGCTTGATGTGGGGCAAAACCACTTGTTGCAAATGCTGGCTTTGTTACTGATGAATGAAGTCGATGTTTCTAACACGGATTCTGTAAGGGAAGTGAGGGCGAAAGTACTTGAGTCTTTGTATCCCGACCTTGAGGCGTTGATGATACGTGGTCAGTATGAAGGTTATAGACAAACCAAGGGGGTGGCCTCTGATAGTAAAACGGAGACTTTTTTTCAAGTCAGTTTAAAGTCGAATTTGCCTCTATGGGAAGGTACTCGTTTTGTCTTACGTTCGGGAAAAGCTTTGGGTGAGGCGGTTAATGAGGCGGTGGTAAATTTCAGACCGGTAGACCTTTCTTCTCATGGATTAACCTCTTCAGTAGAAAAGAGTTTTAATTCACTGCGTTTAAAACTGGGGCCGGATCAGTTGTTGGAGTTGGTTATGTTTGTACGAAAAGCCGGTTTTGATTTTGAACTTGAGCCACGTAAGTATCAGTTGGTCGCAGACCATGAGCCGGACGGTATCTATTCTCCCGATGCGTATGAGCTGGTTTTGCTTGACTGCATTAATGGTGACCAAACTCGTTTCGTTAGTGCCAGAGAAGTAGAGGCGGCGTGGAAGGTGTTCATGCCTATAATGAAACATTTTCCTAAACTGCCTTTACTTTCTTATGAGCCGGGGAGTAATGGTCCTAAACTGTTTGAAGTCTCAAATAATCTTTGAGTGGGAGATAATGTGTTAGACTATGATACGTTAAAGTCAGGACTTACGCGTTTGGAGAATTTCTTTGTTGCTTTCGTCACTCAAGCCTTTCATCGTACCACCAAGTACGCCTCAGGTTTTCGCTCCTAAGCGCCTTGAACTTCATCGGAAACGCGTAAGTCATGAAAGTATTTTCTTTTTAGATAAAGTATAAATAAACAACATATGGCAAAATATAATAAACAAATAGGTTTTATAGGTCTGGGTCGCATGGGTAAGTCTATGGTGGAATTGTTGGCACAGAAGGGTTACGAGGTGTTTTGTACTGACGTAAGTGTCGAAGCGAGAAAAGCAATGGTTGCCACTGGAGTAAAGGTCTATGATGACGTCCCTGCCTTAGTGAAGGCCCTACCTTCGACAAAAGTTTTATGGTTGATGGTACCTGGTAAGAATGTGGACTCGGTACTACGTGAACTGACGCCATTGTTATCTGCGGGTGACTTGGTTATAGACGGAGGCAACAGTTTTTATCGTGACTCTGTGCGAAGACACGGTAAGTTAGAGAAAAAACAAATAGATTTTCTTGATTGCGGTACTTCCGGTGGAGTTGATGGAGCTCGTAGTGGCTCGGCCTTGATGGTTGGAGGGGATATGGAGGTATGGAAAAAAGCCAAACCCATTTTTACAGCTTTGGCAAAGAGAGGGGGTTGTGCTCGAGTAGGAGGGGCCGGAGCCGGTCATTTTGTGAAGGCGGTACATAATGCCATAGAGTATGGAATGATGGGCGCTATAGCGGAAGGCATGGCTTTGGTTGAGAAGGAAAGTGATACTTTTGACCTGTCTATGGAAGGTGTTTTAGCCACTTACGAGAACGGAAGTATAATTGAAAGTAGACTTATGTCTTGGACGGGACAAGCTTATCGTCAGGGCTTGTTGGAAAGTGTGGTTGGTAAAGTGCCTGTGGGTGAGACTGAAAAAAAGATGCAACACCTGACTACTCTGGACGAAATGCTTGTTTTGAACACTGCTCTGCAACAGCGTGCCAATACTCGAAAAAAACCAAGTAGAGTGGGAGCGTATATAGCCGGAATGCGTAACATGTTTGGCGGTCACCATTTTATTTCTAAGAAAGTGTCTAAAAAATCTACTAAATGATAGTGTGTTTAAATTAAAATATTATGTCAATAAAATACGTAGTAACAGAATCACCTTTAGAGGAAACCGCAAAAGGGGTGGAGGAAATGTTGAGCAATAATCAAAGTAAACCCATTTTGTTTTTAATATCCGGCGGTTCGGCTTTTAAAGTTCTAGATCATTTATCGCCGGATGTTTTTGGTCCTCATGTAACTATTACTTTACTAGACGAACGTTGTCACCAAGATGCCAGTAATTATTCTGAGTTAACCGCTATGGATTATTACGGCAAAGTCATAGACAAAGGCGTGACAGATATGTTTAAAGTCAATGACCTGCATTTTTTTAATGATTGTGCTTCGATATCAAAAAGCTGGGAAAATGCCTTGCGTGAGTGGCGTAATGAAAATAAAAACGGGGTAGTACTTGCTCTAATGGGTATTGGCAGTGATGGCCATATAGCCGGTATACTACCCTTAGTATCCGATGACATGCAACAGTTTGAAGATGAGTCATGGGTGGTGTCTTATGAAGCGCCACCGGAAGTTAATCCATACCCAAAACGTATAACACCCACTTTCACTTTTTTTCGCTCGCAGGTAGCAGAAGCTGTGGTCTATGCAACCGGTGAGTCAAAACAGGAAGCCATTGACAATATTTTTAAACCTGAAGGGTCTGTAACCAAAACACCCTCACGCTTGTTATTAGAATTACCAACAGTTACTTTATATTCTGATTTACCACGCAACAATGAACATGTCTGAAAATAAGGAGGCGAAAACTTTTAAAATAGTGGTGGTTGGGGGAGGAACAGGCACTTATACTGTTTTAAAGGGCTTGACTAAATATCTACCCGAGGTCGAGCTTTCGGCAGTGGTTACTATGGCCGATTCAGGTGGCTCTACCGGTAGGTTGCGTGATACTTTCGGGTATTTACCAGTCGGTGACGTGCGTATGGCCTTGGTAGCTTTGGCGCGAGAAGATGATGAGCATGAGCGTTTATTGCGTGACCTTTTTTCTCATCGTTTTAATACCGGTGGTGAGATGAAGGGTCATACTTTCGGTAATTTGTTACTTACCGCTCTACGAGATATGTTGGGTAGTGAGAGTGAGGCAATTTCTGTTGCGGCTCGTATTTTAGGGGCGCGTGGCAGAGTGTTGCCGGTTACTTTAGGGAATACACATTTGGTGGCTGAATACGACGACGGTTTGGTTATCACCGGAGAGTCATTGATAGACTCTCCGGAATCAGAGAGAGTGGGGAGGAGGATAGTTGCGTTGTCTGTAGAACCTCGTCATCCGGCCAACCCTCTTGCGCTTGAAGCCATAGCCAATGCTGACATGATTGTCATCGGTCCCGGTGATCTTTATACCAGTGTTCTAGCCAATTGTGTTGTGACCGATGTGGCAAAAACCATAGCTGATTCACAAGCCATGTTGGTTTATGTGTCAAACTTGATGTCGAGACCCGGTCAAACCAGAGGCATGAGCGTTGGTGATCATGTGCTTGAGATTGAACATTACCTAGGTAGAAAGGTTGACAAGGTTTTATATAACGACACACCTTTACCGGTAAAAGTGTTGGAGAGATATCGCCTGGAAGGTGATGAACCTCTTGTTGTTAGAGATAATGATGATCTAAATGACAGACTTATCAGAGCAGACCTTTTGGATGACGTCAGTGCGGAGCCTGTGCCGGGGGACGCTTTAAAGCGCAGTCTTATCAGGCATGATTCTGAGAAGTTGGCTGATGTTTTAGTCGGAAACTGTATCAAGTCTAACTACAATAGTGACTAAGGTCATAAAGGTTTGGTCTCTCAAGTTATGTATTTTTCTTTAAGGGGTTTTTTTATTTGCTAACATTTTTTTGTTAGAGCGGTATGGTTTGTGCGTTATACTTATAGTTAATATAAATATGTCACCATTAAGATCAGGTAAAGACGACATCGGAGATATTTCAATAGCTCGTGCTAATGCCGCTTTGGACGAAGCTCTTAATGATCCGGAAGTAAAGTGGAACAAACCCGGTGATGATGAAGAGGTAAAAAATATCAACGATTTAAAAGATACAACCGAAACCGGCTCCGATGATAATGATCTGTATTCTGATGTGGAGGTTAAAGAAGGACCGGTGTCAGCTTACGGTGGAAGATCCGACTCTCCGCTATCTTTTTCTTCTACTTCACACGAAAAGACGCGAGTACTTTTTATCACATCCGACGTATCCTTTTTAGATCCGCAAGCTAAAGAGAGGAAAGCTTTAGTAGAAATGAATCATTTGTTTGATGAAATGCACATAATGGTCTTAACTGAACAGTGGCAGAGCGCTAAAGCGGTTAAGCGTATTGCTCCTCAGACTTGGCTTTATACCACTGCCAGTCAATTTTGGTGGCAGTTCCATGTTTCTGCTTTGAGTATATGTCGTCAGCAGTTGGTGTTTGCAGAGGGTTTTAGGCCGGACGTGATAGTGGCACTGGAGCCTTTTTCAGCCGGTTTCACCGCTTCTTATTTGGCAAAAAGATTTAAAAGACCGTATCAAGTGCAGATGAAGGTTAATCCTTGGAGTAAAGAATTCAAAGATAAGGTTAAGTATTCAGGAATAAAAATACGTTTTGCCGAGTATGTGTTGGGGCGTAGTCCCAGTGTGTGCGTTGCTTCTCAAGCTTTGCGTAAAATAGCCACTCAAAAGGTACCAAAAATGGTTGAACCAATCGTTTTACCGCCATATTATGATATGAGAAATTTGTTACAAACTCCTACCAGAAAGGAAAGTGGCAATATTCTTTTCCCTCAATTTTCTTTTGTTATTTTGTATATGGCAAGACTGGGTCCTGAGAGTACTCTATTTAGAGTGTTAGACTCTGCCAGAAACCTTTTACATAACCCCGGCGTGGTTTTGGTTGTGGTTGGTGATGGGCCGATGAAGAAGCATTTTCAAGAGCGTGCTCAGATGTTGGGAATAAGCCGTCAGGTGATTTTTAAACAACCTATTGACGACCCTGTATATTATTTTCAAAATGCTGATATTTTTTTTATGTCCGATACTAATCCCGAAAGTGATGAAATGGTTATAAAAGCCGCTGCCGCCGGTTTACCTTTGCTTTTGGCGGAAAATCAATTACGCCGTGATCTTTTTACTGATGGTGAAGATGTTTTCATGTCCGTACCTGAGGATACGGTTGAGTTTTCGCAGAAACTGAATGAATTCGTAAATAATAATGCTATAAGAGCTCAGTTTAGGGAGGGGGCTAGGGAGGTTATTGCTCAGTCTTTTCATGAAGATCCGGCGGTTTATCAAGAAGCATATCTTAACGCTATAGAAAGTGTCCTTTATACGAACAGCTTTTTACCTTTGTCAGCTAGAGAGTAAAGGTCTATGAATTTACTCGTTTGACTACTAAATCGCTGTTTTTGCTATGAAATTTAGCGTATGGGAATCAGCATTTTGTCGGGTTTTCTCATAATTGGTTGGTATAAAAATCGGGGCTATAATTTAAAAATGATTATGGTATAGTGACGGTCATATGAAAGATATACTAAAAGCAATTGTCTACGGGGGTTTATTCATTATTCCTTTATTGCCTTTATATGTAGCAAATGACATGTTTTTTCCTTTTATAACCGGAAAGAATTTCTCTTTTCGCATTATAGTTGAAATAGTTTTCGCGGCATGGGTTATATTGGCGTTTTTGGATAAACGGTATCGACCCGGTTTTTCATGGATATTGGTTACCTTTGGCGTGTTTGTGTTGTCTATATTGGTATCGGCGTTTCTGGGTGAACATACGCAAACTAGTCTATGGAGTAATTATGAGCGTATGGATGGCGTGGTGACCTTGATACACTTGGCTTTGTTCGTTCTGGTTCTAGGCAGTACTTTTCAGTCTGACAAAGTATGGAATTGGTTACTGTTTTTAACCACCGGTGTCGCTTTGGTGGTGGCCGGCATGGGTTTGAATGATTTTCTAACTTCCGGGGTAAGAAGAATAGACAGTACCTTAGGTAACGCCGCCTATATGGCGGTGTATATGCTTTTCCATATTTTCTTTACGGCATATTTATTTATGCGCACCAAGGACCCTTGGTTACGTTTGGTATACGTGCTTGTCGCTATGGTGTTTATGTTCGCTTTACTACAGACAGGTACCAGAGGAACTTTTCTAGGAATGGTCGGCGGTTTAGTGGCAATGGTTTCATATATCGCTCTTTTCGGTTCTCGTTTTCCGGAATTTCGTAAGGTTGCCGTAGGTAGCATACTGGTGTTGATTGTCTTAGGGGGTACTTTTATGAGTCTACGTGATAGCGATATTGTGCAAGATAATCGGGCACTTGCCAGAATAGCAAACATAGACCTCTCGGCGGATCTTGAGGTGCGTTCTGTTATATGGGGTTTGGCGATGGAGGGTGTGAGAGAAAGACCTTTATTCGGCTGGGGTCACGGAAATTATAATTTTGTATTTAACAAGTACTATGACCCTTTTCTATACGAGCAAGAGTCTTGGTTCGATAGAGTTCACAATATCTTTCTAGATTGGCTTATAGCCGGAGGAGTGGTTGGTTTTCTGGCCTACTTCAGTGTATTTTTTGCTTTATTTTATTATCTGGTTTGGAGACCTTATTGGAGCAAAGAGCCCGATCCTCACTTTAATGTCTTAGAACGGGCGGTTATAGTCGGTTTATTGGTGGGTTATTTGATACATAATGCGGTAGTGTTTGATAACATAATCAGCTATATATTCTTTGGGGTTTTGCTAGCTTTGGTTCATGGTAAAGTAGCGACACCGATAAAAGCCATTTCGGAGCTTAAGTTTGATAAACAAATGGTTGTTCAGTTTGTAACTCCATTAGTGCTTATAGTGCTGGGAGCGACTATTTATTATGTCAATATACCGTCGTATTTAGCCGCTAAAGATATCATAGACGCTTTACGTGCCAGAGATGTTTCTGTGCGTATAGAGAGTTTTGAAAGAGCTTTGGCGCGAGGTGGTTTTGGTAGACAGGAGATAGTCGAACAGTTATCACAGCAAGCCATACGCGTTGCCCGAGACCCTAACGTTTCTGAAGAAGAACGAAGACGCATGTTGGAGTTAGCTATAACCGAGATGGAAAAATTAACACAAGACAAACCCGGTGACGCCCGTCTGCATCAATTTTTTTCTAGTTTGTATCGTAGTGTAGGGGCTTACGAGGAAGCCCGTGAGCAAGCGTCTCTGGCGCGACAATTTTCACCTCTTAAGCAGAGTATTATAACTGAGCAAGGGGTGGTTGAGTTGCAAGCGGGAGAAGCGGAAAAGGCGTTAGAGTTCCTTAGAGAAGCTTTTGAATTGGATACCTCTTTTGTGCAACCAAGGGTTTTGTATGCTTCAGTGCTGGTTAATACGGGAGCGGTAGACAAAGCCAGAGAGTTGTTGAGCGAGTCAAGGTATTTGCGCGCCTTTGCCCTTAACGATTTTGCTGTCTCCACCGTACAGCAATCCGGTGAGTTTCAATTGTTAGCAGAAATGTTTGAAGAGAGAGTGAAAGCTGATCCTGATGATGTACAGAGTAGAGCAAGTTTGGCTTTTCTTTATCATCAGTTGGAGGACAAAGAGAGAGCAATAGCTACCTTAAGGGAAACAGTAGAAATCTATCCTGAATTTGCCGGTCAAGCGGAATGTATAATTGGTAATATTGAGGCCGGGAATCCGCCGGAACAAGATTGTTAGTTGTGGGCGCTTTGTTATAGTGCGTGACCGGAATAATTTTCAAAATACATAATTATGTCCATTGAGTTGATACCTGCGGTAGATTTGGCTTCTTATACAACTTTAGGCGTGGGAGGGAAAGCGGATTACTTTGTCAGAATAGAAAGAGTGAAGGAGGTGCCTTGGTTGTGTGAAAAAATCATAAGCATGAGTTGTCCATTGACCATTTTGGGTGGAGGGTCCAACGTTTTGGTGTCTGATAGTGGCGTTAGAGGTGTGGTGGCACTGATGGCTATAGTGGGAATAGATACTAAGGAAGAGGGAGACGATGTTTTGGTTAGGGTGGGAGCGGGAGTGGTTTTTGATGACTTGGTTGAGTATTGCGCGCGTCAGGGCTGGTGGGGTTTAGAGAATCTGTCGCATATCCCCGGAACGGTGGGAGCAACACCGATACAAAATGTTGGCGCTTATGGCGTCGAGGTGTCTGAAGTTATAGATACGGTACAGGTTTTTGATCGTCAAAAAGAAAGGTTTATAGACATGTTGGCGAGTGATTGTGGTTTTCAGTATCGTGATTCATTGTTTAAGAGTGCTAAGGGAAGGTTTATTGTAGTTTCGGTCACTTTTCGTTTGTCAAAAAAACCTATGCCAAAACTGCATTATGCCGATTTGAATCAATATTTTATTAGTAAAAAAAATATTGATGTTTGTGATGTGCGTAAGGCGGTTGTAGAGATAAGGTCAAACAAATTTCCTAAATGGCAAGATGGTTTGGTAGGTACCGCCGGTTCGTTTTTTAAAAACCCGATAGTTGACGAGACCACTCTGGCACGACTTAAGGCCAAATGTCCTGATCTGCCGGTTTACGAAGTTGGTAATGGTAAGGTTAAGTTGTCACTGGGGTGGATACTGGATAAGTTGTTAAACAGAAAAGGATATAAAAAAGGTGCGGTAGGACATTACGAAAAACAAGCTTTGGTGTTGGTGGTGGATCATAAAAAGAGTTCAGCCGAGGAAATAGATTTATTCGCTAAAGAAGTTGAAGATTTGGTTAACAGTGAGTTGGGTATAAAGATAGAGAGAGAGGTTACTATGGTGGGGGTGTGAATTTGAAAACAATTTTTATTTTAAGTGTTGCGGTTTGCAAACAAAGCAAAAGATCATTAAAGGCAATTTATCCACAATATAAGCTCACTTATTTCTTGTGTTCGTTTGTAAGCAAAGTGATAATAGTAGTAAGTAGACATTCTCATTCCTTCTGTTCTTTGTCATTGAGAAGTCTCGAGGGTCGAACTATTATCCACTAAAGCATACTCTCACCACATAAAATATGCCAACAAAAAAGAAAACCACCACCAAGAAGCAACCGGTTCGCCGTGCTGTTTCTAAAGTGGCAAGTGCTAAAAAAGCGGTAAAAAAGACAGCTAAGACAGCCAAGAAAGCGGTGAAGCGAGCGACAGCCAAGACTACTCGCACTACCAAGAAAGTGGCAAAAACTGTTAAGAAAGCTGTCAAGAAACCTGCTAAGACAGTCAAGAAGGCAGTAAAAAAGACGACCAAAAAGGTATCAAAGAAACGCTAGTGATTAGCATATAAAACGGCTTTAATAGTTGAAAACCGCCCCTCCACGGCGGTTTTCTTATCGGTTATATTGTTGGTGCATTTGGGAAGCCCGGTATTTTTTAGATGATTTACTAATAAAAAGTGGTGTATATAGGTTTGGTAAAATAGAGCAAACCCAGGTAACTAATTGGTGAAAAGAGGAAGCGGTTATGGTATGCTTGTGGCGAGCTTGTTTGAAAGATGTTGTGAGGTCATTCTACTATAGAGTGATAGAGTATACTTAAAATCTCCACAAGGTCTTGCTTTAAGAGTTTTTTTGCCAGTTATAAACATTATTATTTTCAATATGTCATTTCTAGATAGATTTTTCGGACCATCGTATAAAAAAGAATTAAAAATAATCCAACCCATCGTTGACACTATAAACGCATTGGAGGCCGAGGTGGAAAAAAAGTCAGATGAAGACATAAAAGAGAGGGTTAAAGAGTTACGAGCGTCTGTCGCAGACGGTGCTTTAAGTATTGATGACGCCTTGCCGGAAATGTATGCCCTCACAAGAGAGGTGTCTAAACGTACTTTAGAGTTACGCCATTATGATGTACAGCTTATAGGTGGCGTGTTGTTGCACCGAGGAAAAATAACTGAAATGCGGACTGGTGAAGGAAAAACTTTAGTAGGTACGTTACCGGCATCTTTAAACGCCATATCCGGCAAAGGTGTGCATGTGGTAACGGTCAATGACTATTTGGCAAGACGTGACGCTGTTTGGATGGGGCAAATATACAATGCTTTAGGTCTTAGCGTGGGTATTATAAATAGTAGCAGTTCTTATCTTTACGATGAAACACATACCGGCGACGCCTTGGACGCGCGTCGTGATGAACATGGTTCTTATAAAGTTGAGCAGGAATTTTTACGACCGGTAACCAGACGCGAGGCCTATTCCGCCGACATAACCTATGGTACTAACAACGAATTCGGTTTTGATTACTTGCGTGACAATATAGAGTTGGAAGTAGACAGACTTAGGCAACGCGGTCACGTTTTCGCTATTATAGACGAGATCGACTCCATACTTATAGATGAAGCCAGAACTCCTTTGATAATTTCCGCTCCGGCTGAAGAGGGGGAGAATCTTTATGAAACTTTTGCCGGTGTGGCTAGACAGTTACGTCCTGATGAACACTATGTTGTTGATGAGAAGCATAAAAGTGCCGACCTTACCGATGCCGGCATAACCGCCGCCGAAAAAATGTTAGGCATTGATAATATTTATACCGATAAAGGCATTAAGTATGTCCACCATTTGGAGACCGCCGTGCGTGCCAAGGCGCTTTATACGAAAGATAAAGAGTATGTGGTAAAAAATAACGAGATTATCATAGTAGATGAGTTTACCGGCAGGATGCAACCGGGACGTCGTTGGTCTGAAGGTCTACACCAAGCCATAGAGGCAAAAGAGGGAGTTTCGATTCAGAAAGAGTCAAAGACATTTGCCTCCATAACCTATCAAAATTATTTTAAACTATATGACAAATTGGCCGGAATGACAGGCACAGCCCTGACTTCACAGGAGGAGTTTTATTCAGTTTATCAGTTAGATGTGGTACCGGTACCTACACATAGACCGTCTGCTCGTGTAGATCATAATGACCAAATTTATCAAAATGTGGCAGGTAAATACAAAGCTATTGTCAATAAGGTTAAAGAATTAAGTGAGAAAGGTCAGCCCGTATTGGTGGGTACCGCTTCTATAGATGTCAACGAAACACTGTCTAGAGCATTTGCGGAGGCGGGTATCAAACACGAAATGTTAAACGCCAAAAACCACGAACAAGAAGGTGAGATAATAGCAAACGCGGGGCGTAAGGGGGCTGTTACTCTAGCTACTAACATGGCGGGTCGTGGTGTTGATATAAAGTTGGGAGGGACAAACGCGACCAAGGAGCAAGCGGAAGAAGTGAAGGCGCTGGGCGGTTTGTTTGTTCTAGGAACCGAACGACACGAGGCGAGACGTATTGATAATCAGTTGCGCGGTAGAGCCGGTCGACAGGGTGACCCGGGCGAGACACAGTTTTTCGTCTCTATGGAAGATCAGTTGATGCGTGTTTTTGGTGGAGAGAGAATGAAAAGTTTGATGGGTACTTTTAAAATACCTGAAGACCAACCGATAGAAGTAAAAATGTTAAGCAAACAGTTGGAATCCGCGCAGACACGTATAGAGGGCTTTCATTTTGATGCTCGCAAGCAAGTCTTGGCGTACGACAACGTGCTTAATGCTCAACGTCATGTCATATACGAACGACGTAATAAATTACTTCGTTCTGACGAGTCCGAGGTGCAGGCGGTACTGGATGAAGTAATAGAACTGGAACCTTCAGTAGCCGAAGCTATAGAGCAGAAGAAGAAAGAATTTGGTGAGGAAAAGTGGAATATATTGACTCGACGCCTTGCTCTGCAGATGATAGATACTCTATGGGTTGAACATCTGGAAGTCATGCAGTACGCCCGTTCCAGCGTCAATCTAAGGGCTTACGGTCAGCGTGATCCTTTGATTGAATATAGAAAGGAAGGCAAGCGTTTATTTGCGCAAATGCAGGTGGTTACTTTGGAGAGAATAGCCGACCTCATACCTAAAATACAACCCGAAGCTTTGGAACGTGAGGAAGAAAAAATTCGCGCTTTGAAAGCAAAAGCGGTATTGGCGGGTGCCGTTAAGAAAAATGAAGCAAACAATAAAAATAGCAAACCGATAGTAAAGGTGAAAAGTTATGGTCGCAATGATATAGTTACCATAAGTAACGGTAGTGAGACAAGAGAAATGAAGTTCAAGAAAGCAGAACCGTTATTGTCGAGTGGAGACTGGAAATTGTTAAGTAAATAGTCATAAGCGTAAAACACCATCACTTTGGTTGAAAGTGACCGAAAAAAATCAACCTTCATGCAAGTCATGGTTCGGACGAATTTGCGGTTTTTGATGGTCACACTATCTTTTTCGGTATAGCTGTATAGCTAAACTTTTGTTTAAAAATCTTTCAAAAATTTTGTATTTCGTATGGCAATAATAGTCACTAAAGTTTTGTTGACGGCTGTAACTTTATTGGTGGTGGCGGAGATACTGCCCGGCATCAATGTCAGTAGTGTTTATATAGCGGTTATAACCGCCATCATACTCGGGTTTTTAAACCTTACCGTTAAACCGATACTCATTTTACTTACATTGCCTGTAAGTATTATGTCTATGGGTTTTTTTCTTTTTATTATTAACGCTTTACTTTTTTGGTTTGCTTCATCTTTTATACAGGGCTTTGAAGTGAATAACTTTTGGTACGCTTTGCTCGGCTCTTTGTTGGTATCTTTAGCCAGTATATTGGGTAATCGTTTTTTATTAAAAACCAACAGGGGAGATGTTGATGTAAAAATAATACATAAGTAATTAAAAACCCTTAATAGTAAGCTCAATGTTTAATAAAATGTTTAAAAAAGTTGTAGTTTTTATCATTTCATGTTATCGATGTGTATATGTTTGTAGATCAATTAGTCATAAAAGCGAAAGCGGGCGATGGTGGTGATGGCGTTGTGCGTTGGCATCGAGAGAAATTTAAACCCAAAGGAGGTCCCAGTGGTGGAGATGGTGGGCGTGGTGGAGATGTGTATTTTATTGCCGTAAGAGACCTTAACCGCTTAGCTTCCTATAGTGGTGTAAAGCTTTTTTCTGCCAGAGATGGAGAAGACGGTGGACGCATGAGTCGCACAGGAGCCGGCAGTGCGGATCTTTATATTGAAGTACCGGTGGGTTCGGTTGTGACTGACACTGGCAGAGGTAGAGTGTATGAGTTATTTTCTGAGGGCGCAAAAGAGCGTGTTTTGAGAGGCGGTAGAGGAGGGTATGGAAATGAACATTTTAAATCTTCACGCAATACCGCACCACAAGAAGCGTCGGAGGGAACAAAAGGCGAGTCAGGAGAGTTCCTAGTAGAGCTAACCTTAGTGGTCGACGTGGGTCTTATCGGGTTACCAAACGCCGGTAAGTCATCTCTGTTAAACAGTTTAACCAACGCTCGATCAAAAGTAGGTGACTATGCTTTCACAACCATCCAACCCCATCTCGGTGCTTTGTATGAGTTTGTGGTGGTAGATATACCGGGATTGATAGAGGGTGCCGCCGAAGGGAAAGGTTTAGGGCATAAATTTCTACGGCATGCCAGCCGGACTAAATTACTCCTACATCTAGTCTCTTTAACGGAAAAAGACCCTTTAAAGGCATATATGACAGTCAGAAAAGAGCTGGAAAGTTTTAAAAAAGAATTATCAGAACGTGAAGAGTGGATAATTTTAACTAAAAATGACCTTGTAACTAGCCAAATAATTAACGATACCTTAGAAAGGATTGACAAAAATAACAAACGTGTGTTTGTAATCTCAACAGAAACATGTTCCGGTGTAAAAATGCTGAAAGATGAGCTTGTAAAGCACTTAAGAGCCACTTCTACTGACTAAAAAGTCACTTTTGGTGGCGAAAAAGAGCATATTTAGAGTGTTTATACAGGTACTGAGTTGAGCCTATTTGCGCCTCATATTTTTTTGCTATGTCTTCTAAAGAGTCAGACCTGCAAGTGAAGGGTGTGTCGCAAGGGTGTATCGCAGAGGTGTTGTGTATAGTTATCGCTTGGGTTTTTAGTGTAGAGTTGTCGCATAAGGTTGTCGTGTAGCTATGTGGCAGAGATTATTTTGGTAGATTTTCTAGTTTTAGAAAAGATGAAGAGAGAAAAATTAAACTCCATTTAAAATTATCTACACTTTTGTTCAAATCCGCAGACCGGTATGCTTTCTTAAATTCAAGATAGTTTTTTTAATCCATGACTTATGCCTTTCTAATGAAGTTCGAGGCGCTGATGAGCGAAAACCCGAGGCGTACTTGGTGGTACAATGAACGGTTTGAGTGACGAAAGCAACAAAGAAATTCGCCAAACGCGTAAGTCATGTAATCACTTTTTTTATAAAGCTGAACGGCTTTCGTTCATAGTTGAAGCGTACAATTTATCGTGGTGGTAGTTTGGCTTTAAAATAAATTTTCAATTTCTATTGAAACTCAAAAGTTAACAGGTGAAAAATATTTCTCCCACTTGTGATTAGTAACTTAACGTCGTACTATAGTGGTCTATGAAAAATAAATATACACCAACCATCGGCATCGAAGTCCATGCTGAATTAAAAACCAAGAGTAAAATGTTTTGTTCGTGTGCCAATGATCCCCACGCGTCTTTACCTAATACTCATATATGTCCCGTATGTCTGGCTCACCCCGGAACACTGCCGGTTGTAAATGAAGAGGCGGTAAAGTCTATATTGAAAATAGGTTTGGCAATAGAAGGTGAATTGGCTGAATACAGTGAGTTTGACCGCAAGCATTATTTTTATCCGGACATACCTAAGGCGTACCAAATAAGTCAGTATCAATATCCATTTGTATCAGGCGGTTCGATTGCCGGAGTTGAGATAACACGTATTCATCTGGAAGAAGACACGGCACGTAGTATACACGACCAAGGAGAAGGAAGCTTAATAGATTTTAATCGGTCAGGGGTACCTCTGATGGAGCTGGTAACCGAGCCGGTAATTCATGACTCGTCAACGGCGGGAAATTTTGCCAGAGAATTACAACTGCTACTTAGAACCCTTGGCGTCTCTGACGCTAATATGGAAAAAGGGGAAATGAGAGTAGAAGCCAATGTGTCACTAAGTTGTGACAATGTACTGGGCACCAAAGTAGAAGTTAAAAATCTTAACTCTTTTAAGTCCGTAGAAAATGCCATTGCTTATGAAATAGAGAGACAGACAGCGGTACTTGATAGTGGTGAGATGGTAGTACAAGAAACTCGCGGTTGGGATGAAAATAAGATGAACACTTTTACGCAAAGGCGAAAGGAAACAGCTAAAGACTATCGATATTTTCCCGATCCTGACGTACCTAAATTGGTACGTTCAGAAAATGAACAATTATCAAACTCTGGTCTAGGCGAGAAAACACTAAATACACCTCAAAAAAAGCGCTTAAAATATACAAATCTCGGTCTAACGAGTGACCAGATAGAGACTATTATTTCAGTTCCTGCTTACGATGAGTTCTTTACCCGTGCGCTTGAAAACGCCTCAGGTGAGGTGGCGCCAAAAATGATTGCCAATTACTTCATAACCGACGTGTTGTCGGTCATTTCAGCCGGTAAACAAATTTCTGATGCAGACCCAAGCTCATTTGCTAAATTGATGCACTTACTGGCATCATCTAAAATAAATTCTCGTGTAGCCAAGGACATACTATTTGAAGCCGTTTTTGAAGGTCATGACCCTGAAGTTATCGCCGAAGATCGCGGATTGCTACAAAAAAATGACACCTCTGCCCTTAAGGAAGTTGTTGCCGAAGTGGTAAGTCAAAATCAATCAGTCGTGGCAGAGTACAAGTCCGGTAAGGATTCAGCCCTCCAGTTCTTAATCGGTCAAGGTATGAAGATTACCAAAGGCAGTGCCAACCCTAGCTTGCTAAAAGAGTTGATTCTGGAGGAGATTGCTTAAAGTTTGTGTTTAGACAACTGACTGTTATTGAATATATACTTCCGAGATATAGGCAAGCAGATATTTGTTGCCAATGATATATATTTTTATATTGACTGGCTACGCCGGTTTTTTGCCAAGATTTATTTATAAGCCATGCTTCATAGCGCTGGTCGTTGTTTAAAGAAATTTTGTCAGTAACGACAGTTTAACTGTTACATGACTTACGCGTTTCTGATGAAGTTCGAGGCGCTGACCCAACCCCGGTTTCCTTGATCATTTATATTCTTTCGTGACTGACTAAAACGATTTGGTTTATTACGTTAGTAATAAATGTTTACCGGAACTATAGCTGGGTGAGGCGTACTTGGTAGTACGATGAACGGTTTGAGTGACGATCACACTTAAGATATTTTTCATTAAAATATTTTTATTTTAATGAATTGTAAGTCTACTTTAATCAAATCAATACGGGTAAGTCCTGGCAAGTACATTTTGCTATCCCCATTTATTCATGTCGTCACTTTGTATTATTGAGCTATACTATTGTGTAGTATGAATCATCTCGTTTTGGATGGAGTAACTTATATAAAATCAAGCGTGGCTGGGCGAGAACTCGGTTATACTGCTGATTATGTTGGGCAATTATGTCGTGCCAAAAAAGTAGACGCGCAACTGGTAGGGAGAAGTTGGTATGTGTCTATGGATTCACTGCGTGCGCATAAAGTTAATCGCTATGGTAAATCTACTGAAACTACGTCTACAACTAAGAGTACTGAAGTCAAAAAAACTATTCCGGCAAATTCTTCTTCCACAAAACAGATAAGGCAGACTAAACCTGCTAAATTAAACCGTGATCAGTCAATCGCAAGGAGAGACAAAGAGGGTCAACCTAAAGCTTCTAATCAAACCAGCGCCATCTACAACTCACTTATAACTGATCGCTATGGTGCCAAATATTCTAGCAATAAAGTCAATCTCTACGAACCGGATTCTGCCGAGTTAATACCGCGTGTAAGGAAGATAAAAGTACAAAACGAAAACCAAGAGAGTACTATAAATATTGAAAAACCTATACATGTCGATATTGTCTCTGACAATGTGCGACATACATACAAAACTGTATTACCAGAGCCGGTTAAGACGAAGGGTCGTATAAAAGTTACTGAAGTAAGTGACGAAAGTGATTCTGAGGAGGTGATCGACCCAACAAACTTAACTGAGTCAACCGCCGATAGTCTGGCTGTGTCTGGTTTTGACAAGGTTGAAAAACATTCAAATACTTTAAATATTGAAAACCTTACTCCGGATAGTGTTGATATAAGTATCCATACTTCCGGTGATAGTGAAGTAGCTCATAAAGAAATTAATCATCGTATTTATTCAGCTGACTCGGAGGCGGAACTTACTCATCCGGATGATACTCAGCATAAACAAGTTTTTTCCGGAGTAGAAAGTTTCACCCCCGGTTCAGTGCGTCTTAACTCTGACAATTCCAAGTATAAACGTTTGATGGTTTATGTTTTTATTATCACCTTGTCTTTATTGGCGTTTGTATTTTTGGTGGCTGGAGAGTTGCACCTTGACGGTACGGACACATCGGTGGTGCGTAGCTTTAGGTTAGAGTGGGGTAATTTTCATAATTTTTTTGATGTGTTTAGATAGTTTCAGGACTTACGAGTTTGGATGAAGTTCGAGGCGCTGAGGAGCGAAAACCTGAGGCGTACTTGGTGGTACGATGAACGGTTTGAGTGACGAAAGCAACAAAGAAATTCGCCAAACGCGTAAGTCATGAGTTTATTTAGTTTTAAAGATAGTTAATGAGTAGATTTCTATTATTTATGTTAATCTGTATAAGTTATCATTCAGTATGAATCAATCTACTAAAGAAAAAGAGGAAGAAGTCGGAACTTATGTTCCGGCTTCTGATGTTGCCAAGACCTACGGATACACCACCGATCATGTCACTCGTTTAATCCGTTCCCGAAAAGTGAAAGCTAAAAAAGTAGGTAGAAGATGGTTTGTAGAAACGGAAAGTTTTAAGCTGGAGGTAAGTCAGATACAAGAAGTTAAAGAGGAGAGGTTGAGAAAATTAAGTCAGCAAAGAAAGCAAGAGCTATCTAAAATCAAACCAAACAAAACAGTCACTAAGAAAGGTTTAACGAACAATGGTCATGCTAAACTTAAAAATGCACCGGTGAGCATACCTTCTTGTCGGTCAACTTTGTACCAAACCATAGCCGTGGTTTTTTGCGGTCTGCTGGTGGGAGTGTTGGCGTTTGCGTTTACTGAGACATATTTATTTATAAAGTCATGACTTACGCGTTTCTGATGAAATTCGAGGCGCTGACCCAGCCCCGGTTTCCGTGATCATTTATATTCTTTCGTGACTGACTAAAACATTTTTTGGTTTATTACGTTAGAAACTGTTTG